>NZ_AYLO01000015.1 GCF_000496735.2 Methyloglobulus morosus KoM1 | reverse complement strand
ATCTATGTAGTGTCAGAGTTGTGTTTGATATTCAGATGCACCGTCAACGTCTTACCGCGCGAATTAGAATACATGTATGGCCGCGAACTGTCTGCAACGGGTATCACCGTTGACCTTAATCATCAAAAGGCCAAATATCTTGAGCGCAAAGGTATCGATAAATTCAGGCTTTGGTTTCGTAACGGTTTGGTCTACACATGGAATTGGTGGGAGACAAGCAACAGTAAACCGCAGCGGGTGCTCGCAGATTCAAAACGGACATATAATCCCGAGGCCATAGTCAAATCAGAAGGACGCACTCCCAATGTCAATTATGGCCCCTTTATCATGACAATGGGTCGTAACTTTTATATGGCCTTGCACAGTCCTGGTGAGGCAAATAAATTTAACGGCTTTTATCATTCGTCCTATCTTGCCGGTGAGCCCGTGATGGGGGCAGGATCAATGCTGATAGTGAATGGGAAAATCCATCGCATCCGCTCCGACAGCGGCCACTACAAACCCATCGATACGAACGTAGTCAGTGTTTTACAGGCCTTAAGAATGCTGGGCTATCCTTTAAACGACATTTTCGTCGATGACTATCTGGGCAAGACCAGTGTCAAAGCCGAATATTTCATAAGCCAAAATGCGGATTGGAACAAATTGGAAACGTTACGGGACCAGAATAAGCAACAGAGCCGGGATAATTTCAAGGACAAAGAATATTTTAGAAATCCCACCAAGTTATCTGGCGTTGGCGGCGAGGTTAAAGATAATCCATATGGGGATAATTAGTAAAACAAAAATATTTTGAGATGCCCATTTGTTGCAGACGAATCACTTAGCTGAAATAAAAGCGACATTTTTTTACATCAATGTCGAATATCGACAACCCCAAACGACTATAGGGTGGCAACTTATTATTTACAAACCTTACCGGAGCAATACCCATGAAATACCTATGCCTGATCTGTGCCGAAAAAGTCATGGAGCAAATGCCTGAAGATGTAGCGGCACGGCATTTTCAAGAATACACCGAATTCACCAATGAAATCAGGGCGAGCGGGCATTACCTAAGCTGTAACCGCTTGCTCCCACCGAATGAGGCGATCACCGTTCGGGTAAGGAACGGTAAAGTCACGACGACCGATGGCCCATACATAGAGACTAAAGAACAACTGGGCGGTTATTACCTCATCGAAGCCAGGGATTTGAATGAAGCGATCCAAATCGCCGCCCGAATTCCGGGGGCTTGGCTGGGTTGCGTTGAAGTACGCCCCATCGCTGAAGATGAGCAAACCCTAAAAGCCCTTGGTTTTGTCAGATAAGCCGCTTTGCAGCAGCCAAATCCCCATTTTTCCTTAAGTGGATATACAATTTGATGAAAAATTTTTTCAGTGCTGTCGATTTTGGCAAAACACATTCGACTACTATTGAAATCTAACTATTTCACCCATTTAACCCTAACCCGGAGGCTAATCATGACCACTAAAATCAAGCCTATGACTAAAGGAGATTACGAATGAACACCCAAATTGGCTACACGTTTAACCCCCAATTTACCGACCAAACCGCGACTTGCATGATTGTCGGCGCTAACATATTCGTCGTGCTGTTGGCCGAAGCCAAGTTCAAGACGTTTGCGCCTAAAGCCATCTGTGATGTCACCAAAAATACCGAAGTGTTGAACTGCCTGTCTTGCGACAGCCGGGAAGCAGTCGATGATTTTCCAGATGATATCAAGGAAGCGGCAAAAGATTTCGCCCAGATGTCGGTGAGCAATAAGTGCCCTCCGACACTAGGTACAAAAGGCTGTTAAAAAATAGTCGCACTATGCAATAGTTAACTTAAAAAACAATCGTTAATTTTTATCGAGGAGATTCCCATGCGTACTCAACCCATTACCTTAATCGTCCTATCCCTGTTGCTGACGATAAACATTGCCTTTGCAAAAGGCAAGCAGCACGAAAAACATATGGATCCGCAAGCCATGATGGAGCTCTACAAAAAACTGGCCACGCCCGGTGAGCCGCATAAGGTATTCGCAAGCCTGGCGGGAAACTGGACGACAAAGACCAAGGAATGGATGGAACCCGGCAAACCGCCGATGGAATCCGAAGGCACGGTGGAGATGAAAATGCTGCTGGACGGACGTTATCTCCAGCAAGAATACCACGGCACCATGATGGGGCAGCCGTTTACGGGCATCTCGATTAATGCTTACGACAACCTGACCAAGCACTACGTTACCACCTGGATGAGCACCACGGGCACCGGC
The DNA here is from genome assembly GCF_000496735.2 of Methyloglobulus morosus KoM1. Classification (GTDB taxonomy): domain Bacteria; phylum Pseudomonadota; class Gammaproteobacteria; order Methylococcales; family Methylomonadaceae; genus Methyloglobulus; species Methyloglobulus morosus. Next base: position 63,519 of record NZ_AYLO01000015.1, on the reverse strand, counting down.
ATCTTCACGATGGAAGGATCGGCCAGCGCAGATGGTAAGACCATCACCTTGGAAGGCAAGCATCCGGAACCAGGCGGCGGCCACATGAGCCACCTTGCCATTTGGAAGATTGTCGATAACAACACCCAAACCTTTGACATGTATGGAGCTCACCACGGCGGCAAGGAAATGAAGATGATGGAGATTGTCTATACGAAAAAACCGTAGCCTCTGGATACAACGTAGCGGAGTCCAAGGATACCCGCTACGAACACTTGGCAGTCAATTATATGACCATGCTGAATCTAGTCAGCCTGTTGATTTGGCTTACAATGAGGACAGCCCTAAACCCAACGAAAAAAAAATTCTATAAGTTTTGAATCCATTTTTCGATTTGGAACGTATTGGTAAGTATGGAGCATATCAAAGTGTCTCAACACGACAATAAAATGTTTAAAGTACAGGGGTTTTTATCTACTGTTATAGAAGGTTTTGGGTTGGCTGAAGACTTAGAAAGCGAAGAAATGAGTGGTGTAGCGAACCAAGGGTTCCAAAAAATTAGTCCTTCTGACATTACCGATGACCAAGAGTTACAGGATCTGATATGCCGAATTATGAAGCAAGACCAATCGGCATTTGCCGCCTTGTTCAAGACAATGGCTGCAAGGGTCAACAGTTTGGCCTTGAGGATTACGGACTGCGTTCAGTTAGCGGAAGAGGTGACTGAAGACACTTTTTTTCAAGTTTGGCGGCAAGCGCCGCGCTTTGATCCCGCGCGGGGAACAGCAAAGGCCTGGATACTGACAATAGCCCGTAGCCGGGCGTTGGACGCCAGGCGCAGCGTACCACCTTTTGAAGAGCTGGCGGAACCTGAAACCGTTGGGGACAAGGTCAACCAAAATCACGACGATCCACCCGATTTGTTATCCGCTGTTGAACAAAACCATTTATTACATAGCGCATTGGAAACGTTAGCTCCCTTGCCACGCCAATTGATCGCATTATCTTTTTTTAGAGGGCTTAGCCACGAGGAAATTGCGGATCATGCTGAGTTGCCGTTAGGGACTGTGAAATCGCATATCCGTAGGGCGATTATCCATTTACGAGAAGCGCTCTTAACCCCTTCACTCGACTCGTGATATGACCATGAAAACCCAAGCAAAAGACATAACCGATATTGAAAATAATGATCAATCAGAAGTTTTTGGTTTGCTTTCGGAGCATTTAAATGTGACGTCGCCATCGCAAACTTTGCTTGATTCTCTTGGGAAGCGACTGGAAAACCGAATTCAAACCAGCATTGCCAAACACGCTGGATTGCGCACGGTCCGTTCTAGGGAAGGCGTGTGGCTCGACCTTATGCCTGGAATTCGTTACAAACCGTTGTGGGAAAGCCTTCAAGGAAACTCTGTGCTGGTCGAATTTGCCCCAGGTTCTGCATTACCCTTACATCGGCATAGTTACCTTGAGGAAGGCATCGTCTTGTCGGGCGGCTTACAACTGGATGATTTGGAATTAACCCAGTTTGACTACCATGTATCGCCTGCTGGCAGCCGTCATGGGCGTATTCGGTCAAAACAGGGGGCATTAGCTTATTTACGCGGCAGTTCAGTGGGGCAACCTTTGTCCATGTTCAAAGAAGTGCTGGGCGGGTTGTTGCCTAAAAACCATAAAGAAAGCGAATCCATTACGGCAGGGGAAGGTGAGTGGATTGAAATCCAAACAGGCGTGTTCCAAAAAGATTTGTGGACAGACGGCACGGTTGCGTCAAGGTTTTTCCGCTTAAATGCAGGCACGTATATGGATAGGCATTATCACCCACTGGAAGAAGAGTGCATGATGCTCAGCGGGGATATTTTTCTGGGCGATATTTTAGTGCAGGAAGGGGATTACCATGTTGCACCCGCAGGCACAGAACATTTAGAAATGTTTAGCGACACCGGGGCGCTATTATACGTTAGGGGTGCCGTTTAGTAGGCGGCGAAAACGCTAAACCTTTTCCAATTCTCGGTCGCTCCGACAGGTTCTCTATCGGCCTACTATACCTTCTCGTAAATTTGTTGATGGATTTTTCATAAAATAATCCCCATGTATTGGGCTCGTCATTTTCTGTGCTTTCTAGGCTTAATAATTGATCCAGATCAAAACCGTTGGAATTTGTCTCGTTATAATTTGCCGCTCAACACATAAATATAAGTTAACGAGGAGAAAAATAATGGCTTTGATCACTTGGACAAAAGAACAATACGGCACTAATGTAACCGTTTGTGACGATGAGCATAAGACACTGTTCGACAAATTAAATAAACTTTATGATCTGGCAACTGGAAGTGCTGGCCGTGCGGCAGTGGGGGAACAGTTGGACGACTTGATCGGCTTTGTTGCCTGGCACTTTGCAACGGAAGAACGCTTAATGCAATCAAAAAATTATAGCGGCTATACAGCGCATAAAGCGGAACACGACAAACTGGTCGCGACTTGCGTTGATTTACAAACCAAATTTCATAAGGGCGAAGCGGATGTCACGGCCGAAACAGGGGCTTTTGTCAAAAGCTGGCTAGACAGCCACATTCCCCAATTCGACATGCCGTATGAGCCGTCTTTAAACGGCTAAATTATACTTTGGCGTTCCATTTTAGATGAAACAATGAACGTCATGGAAATTGACGTCGGCATCGGCTTGGTCACTTCGCAAATCGTCGATAAAGTTGAAAAAGTGACTGCTTCGATGTGTCCGGGCCATGCTCGACAACAACCGTTTGGGTGCAATTTGAAGATGAACAAGGACGTTTAAGTGGTACAAAGCTGCCGCTTAGCACATTGACGGAACTGAGCGCCGAGACGATCCTTCAGTATTATGAAAAACGCTGGTGTTGTGAGCCCATGTTCAACCAGCTCAAACATGCCGGGGGCTTGCAGGAAACCTGACAACAAACGCAACAGGTGTTGCACCGCTGGGTGCAAATTGTCACCTTGGCTTACGCCTTGTCCCAGTTACTGGCGTTGTTGCCGAAGGAGCAATTGAACGGATTATGCCAATGGATGCCCTGGCGGACAGCACAGCCCATTACGGCGGGTAGGATACGTTTGGGGTTGCACCGGATTTTATGGCGAGTTAGCGTTCGGGACTGGTGGAATCCAAAGTCCAGGGTATTCGAACCGCCGGATACGCCAATAGCTGATTCTCGGGCATGATTTAAGACGAGAGCCCTGGAATTCAGTCTTATAAGGACAAAAATTGGAAACATGGCTGCAGCTTATGACACATATTTTTTGATATCAATCATAGAAATTTTATAGGGTTGGGCTATGCTTTCTTTCAACAACCGTAATTTTTCTGAACGCGTGTGAAGTTCAATTGTACGGACTGCGTAAAATCAGTAATTACGCATCTTATTGCTAATAATCTTGGCAGGGGAGTCGCTTTTTTTGCGAAAGCTTGTTTTGGGCATCCCAGTCCAAGCAAGCTGCAAAAAATTTAACGCGACCCAAGAATATTGGGCGAGTGAGGTCATGGCATCGACATTCTCATGGGCACAGGAAATCCATGGCTACGAAACTATTATACCCCAGATTTCATCAAGGGTTGGCCCTACTGGATGCACCTTCTGGTACTCATTGCACAAATAGCATTAGATATATTGAGTGAAAATCGATGAATGATTAAGAGGGCTTTCTAACAGCCATTCGTTCCCGAATCGATAGTGTAACGTGTTGCGTGAATGCGGTTTCACCTTAGACAGCTCATATATGACCAAGATGGGCGCAATAGATGGGCGCACGGGTTGCCGAAAAAACCGATGGGTAGCCCAGCATACCGTTGATCTAGGAAATCGGCTGAGAAAATAAATTGAACCAATGAATCAATTGGAGAAACATTATGAAAGTCAATATGCCGATCACGAACAACGAGATCGTACTGAAGGAAACCGCAACCATCGTTTCGGCCACCAACCTGAAAGGAATTATCACTTCAGTGAACCGGGATTTCATCGAAATCAGCGGTTATACCGAGAAGGAATTGATCGGACACAGCCACAACATCGTACGCCATCCGGACATGCCGCCAGCGGCGTTCTCGGATCTTTGGCAGACCATGAAGGCTGGCAAACCCTGGACGGGCATCGTCAAAAACCGTTGCCAAAACGGCGATTACTACTGGGTCGAAGCCAATGTGACACCCTTGCGCAAGAACGGCCAAATCGTGGGTTATATGTCGGTGCGCAACAAGCCGACGCTCGAGCAAATCGAGCAGGCTCAAGCGCTCTATCGTGCGATCAACGAAGGACGAGCGCCCAACCCTGGGCTCATTCAGACCGTAGGAAAAAAAGTCCAGAACCTACCTATTCATCTCAAATTCCAATCTGTCCTGGCCGTTCCGATCCTCTTTATGTTGCTCTCGGCCGTCGCCTTCAAAACGGGCATGGATATGATCGCCCTGGGGCTGGTCGGCGGCGGTGCCCTCATTGGTGTGATCCTTGGAACACTGCTGTCCCGTTCCGTCGTCCGCCCCCTCAGACAAGCAACCCAAGGGCTCAAAACCATGTCTGAGGGCAATCTCAACGTGAAGTTCGACATCGCCCGTGACGACGAAGTCGGGCAGGTGATGCAGGCGCTGTGTTCCGTTCAGATCAAGATCGGCAATGACATGAACGAGACCCGCAAATTGGCGGAGGAATCAATACGCGTCCGCATGGCGCTGGACAGCGTTTCCACCAACGTGATGATCGCCGACAACGACCGCAACATTATCTATATGAACAAGTCGGTCGGGGATATGTTGAGCAACGCTGAAAGCGATCTGCGGAAGGTGTTGCCCAATTTCAACGTTTCCCGCCTGATGGGCAGCAGTATCGATGACTTCCACAAGAATCCCCAGCATCAAAAGCATCTGCTGGCGACGTTTACCTCCACCTACCGCACGCAGATTGGTATTGGCGGCCGCACTTTCGCGCTTACCGCCAATCCGGTGCTGAATGAAAAGGGCGAGCGCCTCGGCGCGGTGGTAGAGTGGAACGACCGCACCGCAGAATTGGCGGCGGAAAAAGGCATCAACGCTCTGGTCGAAGCAGCTATCAACGGCGAACTATCTAGCCGCATCTCGCTCGAAGGCAAGACAGGTTTTGCCCGCGAGATCGCCGAAAACATCAACAAAATGCTCGACGCGGTAATCGGGCCGTTGAACGTAGCGGCGAAGTATGTCGACGATATTTCCAAAGGAAACATCCCATCGAAAATCACCGGCAACTACAACGGTGACTTCAATATCATCAAGAACAACTTGAACACCTGCATCGACGCGGTCAATGCGCTCATAACAGATGCCCGGATGCTGTCCCAGGCAGCGGTGGAAGGCAAGCTTGCCACCCGCGCCGACGCCAGCAGGCACCAGGGCGACTACCGCAAGATCGTAGAAGGCGTGAACGCCACGCTGGATGCGGTGGTCGGGCCGCTGAACGTAGCGGCGAAGTATGTCGACGATATTTCCAAAGGCAACATCCCATCGAAAATCACCGGTAGCTACAACGGCGACTTCAACATCATCAAGAACAACCTGAATACTTGCGTCGACGCAGTCAATGCGCTCATAACAGATGCCGGGATGCTGTCCCAGGCAGCGGTGGAAGGCAAGCTTGCCACCCGCGCCGACGCCAGCAGGCATCAGGGCGACTACCGCAAGATCGTGGAAGGCGTGAACGCCACTCTCGATGCCGTCATCGACCCTTTAAACGTTGCCGCCGGTTACGTCGAACGCATTGCCCATGGCGAAATCCCGGAGAAAATTACCGACCGTTACAACGGCGATTTCAATAACATCAAGAATAACTTGAACACCTGCGTCGACGCGGTCAAAGCCCTCATCAACGATACCCATCTGCTTTCGCAAGCGGCCTTGGATGGAAATATCCAAACCCGTGCCGATGCCAGCAAGCACCAGGGAGACTTCCGTAAAATTGTGGAAGGCATCAATGCCACGCTGGAAACCATTGTCACGCCCATCATCACTGTTAAAACAGCTGTCGACTCCATAAGCACAGCGGCCAAGGAAATTTCCGCTGGTAACGCCGATCTGTCGCATCGCACCGAACAACAGGCGGCCAGCCTTGAGGAAACAGCGTCCAGCATGGAGGAGCTAGCCTCCACGGTGAAGCAGAATGCCGACAATGCCCGGCAGGCCAACCAAATGGCCGTGGCGGCTTCGGACGTTGCAGTCAAGGGCGGGGGCGTGGTGCTACAAGTAGTGAATACCATGTCCGCCATCAACGAGAGTGCCCGCAAGATTGTCGACATTATTAGTGTTATTGACGGCATCGCCCTCCAAACCAACATTTTGGCGCTTAACGCGGCAGTAGAAGCGGCACGGGCGGGTGAACAGGGCCGCGGTTTCGCCGTGGTGGCGAGCGAAGTACGCAACCTGGCACAGCGCTCAGCGGCGGCGGCGAAGGAAATCAAAGGGCTGATCGGCGATTCGGTGGAAAAGGTCGAAGACGGCAGCAAGTTGGTCGGCGAAGCTGGCAAGACCATGGATGAAATCGTTGTTTCGGTGAAGCGTGTCGCCGGCCTTATGTCGGAAATTGCAGCGGCATCGGCGGAACAAAGTTCCGGCATCGACCAGGTGAATAAGGCCGTGACCCAGATGGATGAAGTGACCCAGCAAAACGCTGCGCTGGTGGAGCAGGCCGCAGCAGCGGCAGAATCGCTGGAGGAACAAGCTGCAACCCTAAGCGAAACTGTTGCTCAGTTCCGTCTCAATACTGACAGGTCACCCATGCCACGCAGCACCTCCAGTCTATCGTTTGAGTCGCGTAAGCCTGCGCCTCGCCTGACAGCCGGTGCTGCTGTTAATACGGTACATGAACCCTATTAACACCCGGAAGTCGAGTGCATTGCCAAGGCCAAGGAAGACATCAAGATCGGCATCGTCGAGCATTGGCTGGATCAGGAAACCCTACTGACCGGTGGTGTCGCCAAAAAAATCAAGCAGTACCGCGAAAGCACCCCGGAACTCAAAGTGTTTAAGACCCGAAAACAGATGGCAGAAGCTATCAGTGAGCAAGTGCATATCCGCGCTACCGCCCATGTCTGGTGCATCAATGACACCGCCGGTTGCAAGAGCCAGGGCTTGATTGCCAGGACAAATTGTGTGGATTGTGAAAACAGCGTCATCGATGACACCAAGAAAGCTGTTTGGCAGGGGATTTACCAGCAACAGCTTGAACTGCTTGAGATAAACGACATCGGACATGCCGCCAAGGCGCGGGTACGCCGCAACGTGGAAAAAGTTGCCGGGATTTTGGCCGACCTTGGCATGGGGACAAACCCAAAGGCATTGCCATGACGGCCACCAAAGGCGGGCATACCTTAAAGTCCCTGGAACTGGCGCTGCACCGGATAACGGCTGGGCGGGTCAAAACATTAAGCCGGATCGCAAGCTCTCCATTGCCGCCGTCGCTGACGAGGCGGGCGTATCCACGGCGACCATCCACAACCGCTACCCCGAAATCGCCGAAAAAGTCCGGCAACTGCTCAACAAGGAAGGCCGCAGGCTGAAAGTGGCCAAGGGCCAGGAACTCCAAGCGGAGAAGGCAAAACGGAAAGAACTAAACGACGAAAATCGGGTGCTGCGCCAAAAACTCGCTGAATTGGTTTCCAGAAATGCCGCCCTGGAGGCGGAATTAGACCACTTACGGGCGATTGTGGAAGGTGGAAATATCAGTACATTCAAGTCCAAGACATCATGATAATGGTGGGCATCAGGTCAAGTGTCGTAATCCGGCCCAGACTGATGATATGGCAACGGACGTTCAAACCAATTTTTCATGGAAAGTAAGGTACATGCTCAAAGGGCAAATGATGGCCTGGGTATAAGGCAGCAGGGCTCGGTTTTCGTGGAAAAATTGACCGAAATCTCAGTCCGTTTCACAAAGTTGAAAAATATATCGCATATTTGTTGACTTCGCTCAGTTTAGGCACTGGACATTCGGGCAAAAGCCAGTACCATACGCAGGAAATTCGGGGCGTTAGGTTGAGGGGTACGCGCCGCGTGCCGGAAATGCCAGGAAGGTATGCATGCGTACCAGCTGGGTTTGCCGGGCAAGGCCTTAGGTTTCTGGTCGTATCGGTGTTCTTACGGATGGTGTGGTGGGCGTGTCCGGTATAGACTGGCGCATTCACGAAGGTCAATTTTTTCCAAACAACAGCAAACCGTGGGTGTCGGTAGATGGTGGATCAGGGGGTAGCGGCAATAGGCCAGGAAAAACGAACCGGATGTACGGCCATTTGTGTAAGGGAGTCCTGGGTGAAAATAGTAATACGCATTCCGACAATATGCTTGGTAACTAAGTATCAGACGCAACACGTCAAGGGGCTATTACGCCTAATGATTCTACTTATGGCTGTCTTTTTCAATACCAATTCCTCCTATGCGGGAGCTACTAATTTGCTTGGAATATGCAGTATAGGTGGCATTAATCCTACTGGAGGAGTAACCGCTCAAGAATGTATTGAATTTGCAGATTGGGGCCTTAATGGAGGGCTAAAGAATTATTTAATGGCCTTGAACGCTTATCCGCCTAATTTGGATACAAAAATAGTTTATGAATCGCAAATTAGGCGATTTTTTTTAAACTCCAGTGGCCAATCGACAGGTGATTTTTGGAGGCTTTTCCCCGATTCTGATTGCCCTTTACCTAAAATTTTAACCACTTATAGGAACAATAATTACTGTGTCGATCCTTGCCCGCAAGGGCAAGTTGTTAATGCAACCAACCCTACGCTTTGCACTAATTTAGCTACAATCAAAAACAACGGAAAGAAGTGTCCAAGTGCAGGCAATCCGATCAATGTGGGAAACGGCAACAAATTCCAGATAGAAAGGGATTATCTAGGTGCGGGCAATATCCCTCTTTATATCGAACGCACTTACAATAGTGATCCTTCGACTAGCGTAACTTTTGGAACTAGCAGCGGCTGGCATCATACCTATGATAGATCGATAGGTAATGCAATCGGAAGTAATTTAGCTGTTGCATATCGTGCCGACGGCAGCGCTTTTAAATTTATTTTAGTAGGTTCAAACTGGCAACCAGATAGCGATATCAACTACCATCTGCAGGAAATCCTTTCCGGCATCACCCGCACTGGGTGGAAAGTCACGACACCTGACAATACCGTTGAAACCTATTCTGCCGTCGGCGTTTTACTGGACATAACCGAGCTTTCCAGTCATATCCAAACCTTATCCTATAGCTGTAAAACGGTCAGTTCTGCTTGCCCAGTTACCACCCCGACCACAGTTGCCCCTTATGCTGGGTTATTAATCAAAGTCACCGACAACTTCGGCAACAGCCTCAACTTCACCTACAACAGTCTAGGGCAAATGGTTACCCTAACCGACCCCATCGGCAACGTCACCCGCTACGGCTATGACGGCAACGGTAACCTGGCCACCATCACCTACCCCGACGACACCCCGTCGGTTAGCACCGACAACCCCGTCAAGACCTACGTCTACGGCGAACTCGCCAACACCGCCAATGTCAGCCAGCCCAACGCCCTGACCGGCATCATCGACGAGAACGGCGTGCGTTACGCCACCTACAAGTACGACGCCAACGGCAAGGCCATCAGCACCGAACACGCCGGTTCTGTGGAGAAATATGCCTTGAATTATGCCCCTGACGGCACTTCCACCGCCGTCACTGACCCCCTGGGCGCAATCCGCACCACCCACTTCACCACAGTATTAGGAGTGGTGAAATCYACCGGCACCGACCAGCCCGGCGGCTCCGGCTGTAGTGCGGCCTCGTCTGCCATGACCTACGATGCCAACGGCAACGTCGCCTCAAGGACCGACTTCAACGGCCACAAGGTGTGCTATGCCTACGACCTGTCCCGAAACCTTGAGACCGCCCGGGTCGAAGGCCTGGCCAGCGTCGCCGACTGCACGGTGAACCTGGCGGCGTCCAGCCTGCCCGCCCCCGCCCGCAAGGTCAGCACCCAATGGCATGGCACGTACCGGCTGCCCTTACAGGTCGCCGAACCCAAGCGGTTGGCCACCTACACCTACGATGCGACCGGCAACGTCCTGTCCCGCACCGAACAGGCCACCACCGACCCGGCCGGCGTGGTAGGCCTGACCCCCACCGTCACCGGCACCGCCCGCACCTGGGGCTACACCTACAACAATTTCGGCCAAGTCCTCACCGCCGACGGCCCGCGTACCGACGTATCGGACGTCACCGCCACCACCTACTACCCTGTCGCCGACCCCGTGTTGGGCAACCGGGGCAACCCCAAGGACGTCACCAACGCCCTCGGCCAGAAAACCACCTTCGACAGCTACGACGGCAACGGCAGGCTAACCCAAACGACTGCCCCCAACGGCGTGGTCACCACCCTGGCCTACACCCCCCGGGGCTGGCTGAAGACCCTGACCACCCGGGACAGTGCCAGCACCCTGGTGCAAACCACCAGCTACGGCTATGACCCCACCGGATTATTGAAGACCGTCACCGCCCCCGACACCAGCGTCCTGACCTACGGCTATGACAACGCCCACCGCTTGGTGTCCGTCACCGACAGCCTGGGCAACAAGGTCAGCTACACCCTCGACAACCTGGGCAACCGCACCAACGAGACGGCCACCGACCCCGGCAACGTGCTCAGGCGCAACATCGCCCGGGCCTACGATGCCCTGGGCCGCCTGCAAACCGTCACCGGGGGTGTGCAATGAGAGCGACTGACCGCCCCATCGCCGTAACCCTGCGTGCCCAAACCGCCCTCCAGGCCACCTTGCTGACCCTCCTGCTCGGCTTCAGCGCATCCGCCCAGGCCGTCCAGGACACCACCACCCATTACCAGTACGACGCCCAAGGCAACCCCACCAAGGCCACCAGCCCGCTCGACACCGCCACCAACCCCGTGGCCACCGACACCGGCTACGACAGCCTGGACCGGGCCACTGACATCCTCCAACCCCTCCCGGGCGGCGGCCAGGCCCGCCCCCACACCCAGCTCGACCATGACGGCCAGGACCAATTGACCTGGGTCAACGACCCACGGGCCAACCAGACCACCTACAGCCCCACCGGCCTGGGCGACCTCACGGCCACGGCCAGCCCCGACAGCGGCGCGGCCACCGCCACCTACGATGCCGCCGGCAACCTTAAAAGCCGCACCGATGCCCGGGGCAAGACCACCCTGTACAGCACCGACGCCCAGGATCGGCTGACCAAGGCCGACTACCCCACCGGCACCGACACCGTCTACACCTACGACGGCGGCACCGGCAACAGCAACCCTGCCAACATCGGCAGGCTGACCCGCATCGACGACGAATCCGGGTCGACCACCTACAGTTACGACCCCTTGGGGCGGGTCACCGCCAAGACCCGGACGCTCTCCGGCAACCAGCCCTTATGGGTACAAACCGTCAGCTATAGCTATGGCACCGCCGACACCGCCAACGGCAAGCTGGCCAGCGTCACCTACCCCAGCGGCAACCGGATCAACTACAGCTACGACGCCAACGGCCGGATCAGCGGCATTACCCTCAACCCGACCAACAGCAATGGCCTGGGCACCAACACCGCCGTCACCACCGTCATCCTCAACAGCATCCAGTACACCCCGTCCGGCCAGTTCTATTCCGGTGCCTGGGGCAACCACACGCCGACCAGTTGGAGCGGCATGGTCCACGCCGACGACCTCGACGGGCGCATCGCCTCCTACCACCTGGGCAACCCAAGTAAAAACGGCACGTTCCGCACCTTGCATTACGACGCCGCCAGCCGGGTGACCGGCTATACCCACACCGGCACGGGCACCGGCGCCTTCGCCCCGGCCAACTTCGACCAGGGCTTCAGCTATGACAACCTGGGCCGGGTCACCGGCACCACCGGCCCGGCCGGCAACCAAGCCTACGCTTACGACGCCACCGGCAACCGCACCGCCACCGGCACCAACACACAGACCATCGACGGCTTCAGCAACCGCCTGCTCAAGACCGCCGCCAGCGCACCCAACCGCACCTACGACCTGTCCGGCAACCTCCTGAACGACGGTTCCTCCAGTTACGCCTACAGCGACCGCGGCCTGCTGCAAACGGTGACCGACACCACCACGGGGTTCGTCAACAAATACCTCTACGACGGCCTGGGCCAACGGGTCAAAAAATACAGCGTCAACACGTTCGCCCAGTACAGCTATGACGAACAAGGCCACCTGTTGGGCGAATACGACATCCGTGGGCTCCCTCTGCAAGAGACCGTGTACCTGGGCGACCTGCCCGTTGCGGTGCTGAAACAAAGCTTCACCGGTGACGGCCCCCGAAGCATTTACATCGACAACACTGCCACCGGCAGCGTCGCCGCCGTTGGCCCGTGGCCGGTGGACACCGCCATTGCGGGCTATTACGGCACCAACTACCAGACCCATGCCGCCACCACGGCGACCACCGACAGCTTCACCTGGAACCTGGCGTTGCAGTCGCCCGGCCTGTACTATCTCTATGTCCGCTGGACGGCCGATGCCACCCGTGCCAGCAACGCCAGCTACACCTTCACCGGCGCGGACGGCTCGTTTACGGCCAGCGTGGACCAAAGGGCCAGGGGCAACACCTGGATTGCCCTGGGGATGCCGGTCGCCAGGCCGGGCAACCTCACTGCGTCCTTAAAGCTCGCCACCTCCAACCTCGGCAGCGTCGCCGCCGACGCGGTGGTGACCCAACCCATCATAGTCAGCACCAGCGTCAACTATGTCTTCACCGACCACTTGGGCACGCCCAGGGTCATCACCCGCAGCAGCGACAACCAGATGGTCTGGCGGTGGGACAATGCCGACCCCTTCGGCGCGGCCCAGCCCAACCCGAACCCGTCCGGCCTGGGCAACTTCGTCTACAACCCCCGGTTCCCCGGCCAGCTGTACGACACCGAGACCGGGCTGTACTACAACAACCACCGATACTACTCGCCCGGCACAGGGACTTATTATGAGAGCGACCTGATCGGGTTGGCGGGGGGGATCAACACCTATGCCTATGTCGGGGGCAACCCGGTTAATTTCACCGATCCAACTGGACTGATAGCAGGAGTAGATGACGCGGTTGTTATTGGCGGCGGAGTTGTAGTAGGTTCTCTATACTGCGCCATTTATCCTGATCGATGCAGAAAGATAGCTGAGATTTGTGTCAACGGCATCAAGAAATTCTTTAATGAGGCCAATGGTGATTCGGGTGACAAACATCCAAGCACGCCTACAGGTCAACGTGGTGGGCCTATGGATGTTCCCAGGGGAACAAATGCGCCAACAAATATTGATGGCAGAGACTATACCGGTCACGCACTAGATCAAATGCAGGGGCGAGGTTTAACACCAACTCCTGTCGAGGATGCCATTCGGAATGGACAATCATCTCCTGGAAACCAACCTGGAACGACCGTTCACTCTGGCGATAATGGAGTAACTGTAGTGACAGGTGAAAATGGGCAAGTGATTACTGTTATTCCTAAATAGGTTTATGATGAGCGAATTTTTACATCGACAGATTAGTATTCTGCGTAAAGCCATTGAAGATTATCGAGCTGGATTGCTTCACTTAAATGCGCTTATAAAGCGAGTTGAAGAAATTTCAGACGCTATTGGTATTCAAGAGTGGAAAGATGCTCTATTTCCAATTGTTTTGGAAATGGAGCAAGTAAATGCTGCCAACTTGAACACAAATACAAATCTTAGTGATGCAAATAAAAAAATTATTTCTAAGGCCTTACAAGACATTGAAGCATTAGTTGGTAAGTCTATAAGGCCATAGGTTCGCGTTGTCCGGGCAAACCCGCGCCAAGTTACATAATGCTTCGGATTATGCGAACAAACACAGCGGGATCGCCTTCCGCTTCGCCCCTTATGTCCGCATAATTTGCACTATATAAAATGGCACTCGTTTTGCGGGGCGCCCCCCGTTCCTAAAATCGTAGAGGAGCCCAACCTGGATGTCCGCTTAGGAGCGGTTAAATATTTGTCTCGCCAACTTCCGCTGTGGGTCGAGCACGGTCTGTCAGATAAAAAACATAGTATAAGCCAGCGCCTGCTTTAGAGTGCTTATCATGTATTTGTGGATGCTGGAATCCATCTATATAAAGTGGGCACTGAAACACCAAGATTCTTTGCCACATCCCGGGGCGGCACTCCGTTAGCCAGCAATTTCTTGGCTGATTCAATATTACTGTCGGTCATCTGCCTCTTACGGCCTCCTTTTCGGCCCAGTTGCCGTGCGACTTCGAGGCCGGCACGGGTACGCTCGACTGTCAGTTCTCTCTCCATTTCCGCCAAACTCGCCATGACATGGAAAAAAAATCGGCCGGAAGGGGTGCCAGTGTCGATCGCATCGGTGAGACTTTTGAACTGGACACCTTGCTTGTGCAATTCGCCAACCAGATTAACCAAATTCTTGACGCTGCGGCCAAGCCTGTCCAGCTTCCAAACCACAAGGGTATCGTCTTCACGCAACATTTCCAATGCCTTGGTCAGGCCGGGGCGCTCAGCACGACTGCCGCTTATTTTGTCGTCGAAAATTTTCTTGCAGCCCGCCTTAGTCAAGGCATCGATTTGAAGCTCAAGGTTTTGATCTTGCGTCGAGACGCGTGCATAGCCAATAAGCATTTTCTAATCCAGAGACCAGTTCAAAGGTAGTAGTCGCATTCGGGTGCGATTCGGCTCAACGGTCAGCAATGCGCCGTTCTCCAATTCGATTGCCATTTGCCGCAAAGCGGCGATGACCTGCAACCCGATAACATCAGGACTGACATCTTCCGCGCGAATTTGCACGACGCTGGGCTTCTCGCCATGTGTGGCGGCAAGGATCGCGCTGAAGTCTAAATCGTGGGTGAGAACTACATAATCATTTACCCTGGCATAGGTCATGATTTCAGAATCCGGTGCATTGTTCGCCCCTAACTCTGACCAGTGTGCTGCCTCAATGCCCGACTTGACCAACAAACCGGCCCAGCGTGGCGACAGGTTCATATCAACGATCAGCTTCATGCGGAGGCCAGTACGACCTCGCGTTCTTCAGCTAACCAGGCAGCGTAACGAAGTGCCTGCATAATATCTTCGCGCTCAAGGTAGGGGTAGTCGGCGAGAATTTCATCAATGCTGTGTCCAGCGCCGACTTGTCCCACAATCATACCGACTGTGACGCGCATTCCACGGATACAGGCTTTGCCACCCATCATATCGGGGGCTTGGGTAATGCGATTTAGTTGTCCCATGCTCGACTCCTTATCAAAACTCGTTGTCATAGTAGTGGATTGAGAATATAGTTTCAAGAACTATTTGTGAGAATAGAAGAGCCTTGATCCTGTGCATCTCAGAGATAACGCATCAAGGCTTCTCAAAAACCTCCGTTTGCGCAACAAGGTATCTGCTCAACAAAACCTTGCTCGGTGATTATATCTATGCCACCAGCGCAAAATCAGTTTCGATTGGGAGCCGTTTACTCATGTCCAAATCAAATCGCCCATACGGATTCACATGACTATAAATCAGCGGAGACAGTGCTCTCAAATCCGCAGTTTTCATCCTGTTACACCAGGGCTTTTCCGATAGCACGCGCTGAATCATCAAGGTATTGACGTACACCAAGCATAATTGCAATAAATGCAGCGACAATACCGATAATTCCTGATCTTCCAGTCGGTTGCTGGCGACCTCACCGCTCTTGCCGTAGAAGATGAATCCATTGGCGCTGTTCCAGTTTTCTACAACGTTCAAACCCTCGTGAATCTCACGGCGCAGCCCTTCCGAATCAATATACCGGCACAAGAAAATAGTTTTCAACACTTTGCCAAGTTCCGCTAATGCTTGGTAAGTCGGATATTGCAGGTTGCCACGCGTAAAGCGGCGAAGAATGGCTTCGGCTTCTGCTGTACCCAGGCGCAACGCGGTTGCGTATTTGATCATTTCATCATACTGTTGGTGTATCAAATCCCATTTGATTGGACGCGTCAAAATCTCAGTGAGATTGGAATAATTGCCGGAACTGTCTGTTTCCGGCAAGTACAACTTTTGTGAAGCGACGGCTTTCAGACGTGGCAACAAATCGAAGCCGAGCAGATGACAAAAAGCGAAGCCGACTTCGCTCTGCCCGTGGCTGTCCGTATAGCTTTTCTGAACATCTATATCGGTATCATGACGCAATACACCTTCGATCATAGCCGCCACTTCGGAGGAGGAGCATCGTTTCAGTTGCGAGTAGATACAGACCGATTTGCTCTCGACATGCCAGTAGATCATCACGCCACGACCGCCGTAGCGAATATGCCACTCGGTCATCAAATTCTGATCCCAGGAGCCGAATTTTTTGGAGTCCGACGCGCAGGTGGTCGTGCCTTCACCCCATATTTCTGGAAGGCGAACAGCGAAAGTCGCATTGGCGACTTGGGAAATAGCTGCCCGCAATGTACTTTTTTGGATGAAACGGTGGCGCACGTAACGCAATTCCTGATAAGTCGTCTCATGTCCCGCCGCTGCAATTCGTTTGAGTCCGGCGTTTGTGCCTAACGCATAGAGGCTCAGTAGTAGACGCCGTTGCAAGGTATCACGATCCAGCGTTTCGCGCTGCCGGCTGCTCTGGAACAAATCGGTGAAACCTACCCGCAAATCGGCTTCCTTGAGGATATCCAACAAGCTGGTGGATGACCAGCGTTCAAATATTTCGGCTTTCAGGTGCTTGAGGTTTTCCGGGTCAGGTTGCGCATCCAGCGGAGTAATGCAAATACGGTTCTTGCCACGATCAAGAATTTTGACTCGTGGATTTTTTGGCATTCCCTTGTTCAACATGCATAGGGCGTCCGTCATCGTTTTCTTCAACCCGTCGATGAATGCCTTGCCGTCCTGTGGTTGCTTGAGTGCTTCATAGTAGGTAGCTCGGTTGGTTTTAAAGTCGGCGGGCAAATCCTCATCTGGATTACGGAAGCGCTCGGCACCAACGACCCAGATTTCCTTGCTGCGCAGCCGCTCGCGCAATGCTTGCAGTACACAAATTTCATAGTTGATGCGATTGACACGCTCTTTGTCATTCTTGTCTTTTTCCACAACTATGTCGCGCCATTTGCCTTTGACGATACCCTCAATCGGCACTACATCCTCGGCAGAAAAATATTGTTGCGTGCTGTCGCGGTAAGTTTTGAGCAGACCCAAGGCTTCAATCACCGGTCGGTGTGCGGTGTTGTTGGAACGGAATTCCAGCGCATCAAGTATCTGCGGCAACATCCGGCGATAGTGATTGCTGTATGAGGAGCGAATGACCGTATGTACCACCTTGGTATAGGCAGGGCCGCTGGCCTTAAATTCTTTGACTAAGTCTTTCAGTGTTTCCAACCCGACCACTGGATACAATACATCCTTGACGATGCCATCAGGTTCATCGATGGCCGCTTCCGCCAATTTGAACAAGACATTGGTTTTGCCACGCACACGGCGTAAATCGTTGAGCAATTCTTGCTCGACCTTATTTTCGGCGCGAACACCGATCTTGTGAATGACCAGAATTAGCAAATCGATCAATGCGTCGATGATCTCGTGCTCTCGTTGCCAGCAGTACGCCGCTGCCAAGGCGTAGCGTATTTCCGGCGGATGCCGTCGCAATTCCCAACTTGACTCGGTCCCGACTCGGCGACGGTATTTTTGTAACCATTTGATGGGAAGTACGGCCAATGCTTTACTCGGTAATGCAAGCTTGCGAATTCTGCCCAGTTTGGCGAGCTCCTGCAAAACGCTATCCAGGCCTATTCGGCCAGCGTCGGATTTGAGGTGCGACAAACCAAGAGCGCCGTCTTTGACGATGGAAGCATTTTCGATGGCACCATTTTCATCATTGACGTTTGGCTCTTCGACCGTCAATAATTTGTCTATTGATGTCTTGGTTTCGGCACTTAGCAGGTTGGCGATGGATTGGAATAGTTCAGCCTCAAAAGCATGAGTAGCTGATCGAAGTAACCGCTCCAATGGGCTGGGATCAAGCGGTGCCAGCGATTGCCGGGCGAACCACTCAACAGCCAATTCCTGCAATCGCTCGAATGGAACATCCAGCGCCAAGACTTCAGCAGTCAGCCATGTGCGCAGTTTTTGCAAATCCTCACCTGATGGGCGACGTAGCCCCAGAAAGCCCAGGATTTTCTTGCGATGCCGCTGGCCGGTGCGTCCGTCCCATTCGTAAATTTTCAAATCTGCCACCGCCGAATTGGTTGCCAGCGCAAGGTAGACTGCAATCTCGTGCGGTATGCCTTTTTGACTGCCGGGAAAGAAACCTTGAAATTGAAAGAATTTCAATAGAATTGCAAATCCAAGTCTACCGCTATCGGTACGACTTGGCAGCAATGCCAATTCCTCAATCGATAATGACCAATGCATCGCCAGTTCGTCTTCGTTCCAATGCCACTTCACAAATTCTCCTTGTAACACGCCGAAAATGTGGGATGGCATGTTTTCTGCCAGACATTTTAGCGTGAAGAGGCATGCAGTGCGAAATTAGGCGGCGCTTTTTGCAGCTATGTGCATACTACCCCAAATAAGCCGACATCGCATTGGCCACGTCAGGTTAACGGTTTTCCCCCAGCATTGGAATCCCAGCGACAGCGGTTTTTTGCTGTCGACTCTCGCGGAATATGGTGCAAGTTCTAGTTTTTTATGCATTAACAATCAATATGTTATAGCAATGCAGGCCGCAACCGAGTCAGACGTGCTTGTCCATATCGGCAGAATTGCTGGCCTCAGCCTTGTATTCAGCGCCTGAAAGAAAACAACCGAGCTATCATCGAAGAGCAATAAACGTCCCCGAACGTTGCTTGTTTTTTACCGATAGGTCTGTGCTGGAAGCCTTGATTCCTTATGAACACGAATTGGGTAGGGGGATGGTGCGTATCCAGGCCTATCGTGCATATCTATCGAGGTGGTGGCATTTGAAGGGTTCGCAGAATCATCACCATTTCAATTTTCACTGAGACCTGTAAGTAATCATGGATATTTTAGATAGGCAGCAATCAGGTGAAAAAACATAAGTTCTGCTTTTGCCCCTTCTCCCTCAAGGGAGAAGGTTGGGGTGAGGAGGACGCGGAAGCTTTGCCAAATAGTTGATTCACGGTATTTCGTTTTGGATGCCGTCATCCAATCCGCCCGGTGATAATGTGAGGCACACGCCAAAGAGACCATACGTTTGATCAAACCCCAACGTAGTGGATAATCTGCATCGTCCGACGGCAACGTCCACATACAATGCAAATGGTCGGGTAACAAAACCCAGGCATCAACCGTAAAGGGATGGCGTGATTGCACCGTTTTAACGGCTTGACGTAATGCCGCGCGAACCGGATCATCACAAAGGATAGGGCGGCGGCGATAAGTAACCACGGTGAAGAAGTAAGTCGCGCCTGGAACATCGGCGCGTCGATAACGTGACATAGCAAAACGTACCGGTAAAAGGGCAGTTTTGATTATACCAAAAGCAACAAAAGTAGGGTGGGCAGGTTTTTTTGCCCACCGTTTACAATCCAGGCATTAGATATACGGTGGGCAGAAAAGCGTTGCCCACCCTACAAGGCTCAATAGTGTGGGGGGCAAGGTAATCCATTTGGATTTTGACATGTCACATGCTGGCGCTTATCTAATTCAGTAATAAAAAGAAAAGTACTATGATCATCTTTTGTAGCTGTTGTTTTAATAGAACCAAGCTCTTTTTTATTTTCATCACGCGATGAATTTGAATCGTCGTTATTTTCTATCGCGACCCCGGGTGTAAGTGCAATAAACTGTTCGTTTCCTTCTTCAGCTTTAATTATCAGTTTTTTTCCTTTTTCAGCTGGTCCAGCTTTGAGACAATCATCTTCGATTTTAATTCTTTCACCTGGTTTTATTTTATCGGGCGATGTAAAACAAGGCTGGACGGGTTCTAGTAATTTATTAAAGATGACAAGCTTGCCACCTTGGTTAGGGGCAAGTAACGCTACGGCGTGTACATTCTGTTTAGAGTCTAAAAGAATTTTTTTAAAGTTATCGAGTTTAGCTTGGGAGATTGGACCATTTGGCTCGATTGATGAGCAAGGTTTTAACAAAAAGATAACTAATATTAATATTACTATCAGTAAGCAAATGATGATTTCTTTTCCTCGTGTTGCAATTATGTTATTCATGGTCTTTCTCCAGTTATATTTTTAATAAGAACGTACCAAACCTGAAAAAATGTATTATTTCTCAGGTTTTTTTGAAAAAAATTTAGAATTTTCGATATCTCCTTTAGAAAGCTAGAGTAACCCGCGCAAATACAGTCCTTCCAGGAATGAACGGCGGGGGTTGTCCTCCAGCATCATCGCTAAACCCTGGAGAACGAGCCCCTTGGCTTTGATAATTGAATTGTTGATCAAAGATATTTTTGATATCCAGTTGAACAATACCTAATCGCCTGGGTAAGCGATATCCAATTCCAGTATTGACCAAAACAAATTCATTGTGCCTGATAGGCGAGCCATCAAATCCTTCTGACCAGTCTGTCCGCTGGTTTACATATTCAGCCTCCAAATTACAGAAAAAACCTGACGGATCGAAAAATCGAAGACCTGCTTTACTGTCATAAGTTGTTGTCGAAAGCGGGACATTTGCATTGTCACCATTGAAATTCTCCAAATGAAAGGCAAAATTAGCGGAAAGTTTGGAAGCAATATTCCAATTAAGGTATGCTCGATATGAACGCTCATGCCATACATGTTCTGATATCAATTTTAGATTCCGGGCAATATATTCTAACCCACCAAAGAGTCGAGAACCCCATTTTTGGTCTATTGCAAGCCCGTATAGCCAAGCATCGGTTAAAGTAAGATCGTCATAAAACTGGTTGAAGCCTGCTACTTGCGTTGGTTCAATCGTCTGATTTGTTAGTAACGAACGTTTTAAAGTTCTAATCACAGCCCCTCGAACTATTGTACCTTTTTCGGCACGCCAGATAATGCCAAACTTTGGATTAAGCGGATTGTTTTTCAGCTTAGAAAATTTGGGGTTATGGGGAGTTGATTCCAAAGAATCAACACTCAAACCGAACGTCCAATCTACATCATGTGGATAATGTACATAAGAATATAAGTAGCCGTTTTCATGTGAATCAGATGTCCCACTTAGAGGTTTGTTTACATTTGTAAAGCCCGATTGAGAAAAGCCGAAACCGGCGACGGTATCTATAAGGCCAGAGCGAAACAAATGCTGAATTTCGCCCTGATCTCCAGTGGAAATAGAATCAGTACGCTTACCATTTTCAGAAGTAAGAATTTGGAAAGAATCACTATTTGTATGAATAAAAGAAGCGATCAAGTTTGAATTATGGTTGAACGAATAGCGTAAACCTGCACGATAGGTATCTTTGTCACTTCCCAGCCGAAATGTGGGATCAGAAAAACCATCCGCCCTAAGATCTATATCGCCACGCTCGGTGTTTTTATGTCGTATTTCGGCTTGAACGCTGAGGCTTGGAGTTATGCTCGCTTGAATAAAGCCATTGAACAAATCTACATTCACATCATTGTTTGCACGGAATCCCTCTGTTTGATAATGATATTGCCCAAGACTATAAGATAGGTTTCGCCATAAACCAGAATGCGTAACTTCGTCACCATAGGTATCGTTGCTGCCCACTACACCTGACGTTTGTAAGGTAAAGCGATCACGTTGGAACATCGGATTGAATTCGTTAAAAGACAATGTGCCGGGGCCTGAACTTTGAGCAGAAAGCAAATTTCTTTCCGCTAACTGTGGCTGTACTGGCGTTATATTTATCGGTTGTAACAGTTGTGATTGTAGTAATTCACTTACACGCGCAATCTCGTAAGACGGTCGTATAGAATATGAATCTGCAAGTAGGCGATGACCGGAATAATCCGATGGTTCGGCATTAACCGATTTCCATCCTTCAACCAGACCAAGCTGTTGAAAGCCTAAATCGCTGTAAATTCGCCCTTGTGCCGCACTACGTGCCGCCAAATCCTTGTCTAAGGCTAAACTTGACCGATAAACCCCTCGATTATCGTTCAATACAATCGCCTTCTGCATATCCTGCAGAGCTTCCGCCGGACGATTAGTGGTCTGCTTACTGATGGCATCATAAAAATACGGCGTAGGGTCTTTGGGATCACGCTCTTTTGCCAAGCGGAATTGGTCTTCCGCCAAAGGACTACGTTTTTCTTCGTAATAGGCTTTGCCCAGGTAGCTCCTGACGATGGAATTGTTGGGGTCGAGGATGGCGGCGGTTTCCAGGTCTTCGCGGCCTAGCTCCAGGTCGCCCTTCCTGATCTTGGCTAGGCCTAGGCCTAAGCGCGCCAAGGGCGCGGTGGAATCGAATTGGATGGCTTTGTTGAAAGTTTCTAAGGCGGCATCGGTTTCCATCCGTAACAGGTAGGAAAAACCCAGCACGGTTTGGGTGCGCTCCAGGTTGGCATCCAAGGCGATGGCTTTTTCGGCTGCGTGTTGGCTTTCTTCCGTTAAGCCTTGCGACAGTTGCAATTCGGCCTTACGTGCCCACACCATGGCATCGTGCGGGGCAAGCGTTACCGCGTGGTCGGCGGCGGCTTGGGCTTTGTCCAAGTTAAAGCGGCCTTGTTCGGCATAAGATAACGCCGAATAAGCGCTGGCGGATTGAGGATTGACCGTGATTGCCTGGGTGGCTAAGGCATAGGCTTCGTCTTTGCGGTTTTGGGTGAGCGCCAATACCGATTTCAGTGCCAAAGCTTCGGCATCGTTAGGGTTGATTGCCAGCAAGGCTTGAATGTCTTGCAAGGCGAGCTTATCCTGTCCAGCGCTAAGCCGCATGGCACCGCGCACTTTGTGGAAATAAGGCGTTTGTTGCTCCGTCGATAATGCATCCAATTGGCGTAAGGCGATATCGACATGGCCTTGCCGGTAATCCTGTATGGCCTGACGAATGCCACTGTCGATAATGGCGGTTGCATCGGGATAAGGCAATACGGGCGGGTAATACAATGCCCAGTTGACGGCATCTTGCGGCTTGATGTCGATTTTGGCTTGCGGGGCTTGGCCTAACATGGCTTGAGCGCCTTGTCCTGGACTCAGGTGGATGCTGCCCTTGTCGTTGAAAAACTTGACCCCGCCCTCGTAAACCCAGAGCGATGCGCTGGTGTCGTCCACGCTCATGGCAAATTCAGTGCCTTCGGGGCCGGCATTGGCTATCGGGGTGCTGATTTTAAGCAGCTTGGGGGTACGGCTAATAAAGTGGATAAAGCCCTTAAGTAAGTTCAAGAAGGTGGCTTGTTCGGGGGAAATGGCATCCAATGAGGCGACTGTACCTTCGTGTAGGCGTAGGATGATGCCGTTGGATAGCCGTAATGAAGCGCGGCTGTTGGGGTCAACCTTGACCCAACTGCCTTCACAAATCATTTGGTTGAGCCGTGCGTGTTGCCAGTGGCCTTTTCGGTTTGGGTCGACTAACAGCGTACCCTGCAACGAAACGAGTTTAGCGCCATATTTATGGTTGCAGGTTTCATCGACAATAACCGTCTCTGCCCAACTCAATGGGGCAAATAAAACCAGTAATAGAACAAGGAGATAGTGCATACTTTATCCGTTAAAGGAAATTTCTGTCTTGTTGCAATCATAGTACGATTAAGGGTGCATTAAAAGGTAAAATTTCACAGAAAAATCAGTTACGACATGCTTATCTGGTATATATTGCGATTACTGGAATTACTGCGGACAATTTTTCTTAAGACATTACCGCTATCGCATATACTATTGTCCAAGGTAGGCCGTTTAATTCAAGTCTACCCCTAATCCTATTTCTGAGACCGCACATGCAATTTACCCAAGAGAACCTGGACGAACTGAACATTCTTGTCCGCTATAAACTGACAACGACGCTGGAAGGCATAAAAGTCCACACGACCACAGCCGCACCTTCAACGATAGAAGCAACTCGGCGGCTTTTTGACAAAGGGTTGGTGACGCTGGAAGACGGCGGCTATTTGACGACGATTGGGCTGGAAGCGGCGGAACATGCCCATGCGCTTTTAGGATTGATGAACCCGGCTTGAAGCCGAATCCGTTATGTCGGCAGGGATTCCTCGCCCCCAAAACGCTGTTCCCGACAGCTTCCGCGTGAGCCGATATTCAGGGCACAAGTATGGACTCAAAAACAAGGAGGCAATAAAAAAGGCTTAGGTCTTGCGACCTAAGCCTTTGTAATGATTGATTTGAAATATTAAGCTGCAAAAACGACCGCTTCACGCAGTTTTTTCATGGCGTTCTGTTCCAACTGCCTAATTCTTTCAGCGGAAACCTGATGGCGTTCGGCAAGTTCGTGCAGTGTCGCCTTATCTTCCGCTAACCAGCGGCTGGAAACGATGTCCAGGCTGCGTTCGTCCAACGTGTCCAGGGCTTTTGACAGCAGTTTTTGTTCGCGGCCTCGCCACTCGGCATTTTCGAGCATTACCGCTGGGTCGTCGTTTTGCTCATATAAATAGCTCGCAGGTTCCAAGGTTGCATCGTCAGTTTCTGCATCCGTCGGCAAATCGTAGGACATATCCCTGCTACCCAAACGCTTTTCCATTTCAAACACCGCGCTGACTTCTACATTCAGGTCATTGGCGATATTTGTGGCTTCATCATTGGACAGCCAGCCTAAACCCTGTTTAGATTTGCGTAGGTTAAAGAACAATTTGCGTTGCGCTTTAGTGGTCGCTATCTTGACGATGCCCCAGTTCTTGATAACGAACTCGTGGATTTCGGCCTTGATCCAATGGACGGCAAACGACACCAATCGCACACCCATCTCGGGGTCGAAGCGTTTGACGGCCTTCATCAAGCCGACGTTGCCTTCCTGGATAATATCCGGCATGGACAAGCCATAACCGCTATAGCCACGGGCGACATGGACGACAAAACGAAGGTTTGCCATGACCAATTCACGCGCCGCCGCCAAATCGCCAGTGTCCCGAAACCTAATCGCAAGTTCGTGCTCTTGCTCGGGAGTCAATTTAGGCATTTGCCTAACGACATTCAAATACGCATCAAACGTACCAACCGACAAATTCACGGGCAAAGTAATCACATCACTCATTCGCAACTCCTAAAAGTTAAGATATGCCATAATTTTAGCACTCGATTGCTAAGAGTGCTAATAATTGTGGGAAGTTCAACTTGATTTCTACAGCCTAAGAGTCGATAGGTTGCTGCTCACCGTCAATCTGCGTTATGAAAAAATAGCCCGGAGCTAGATCGTCGGGTTCAGCTCATTGAAAGGTTTATTGTTTTTATGCCAGAAGACGGAATCGACCAAGATGATTGCGATGTAACCAAATATTTCGGTAAATAACCCTTCGCGCCTTTTTGGGGGTACTTGTTTCACGATATTCAGTTAATGAAGTGTTGGATCGAGACCAAGAAATCGTTTACGTAAGGGAATGCTAAAATTTATGTTTCTTTATAGTTTTGATTCGATATAATAAAGCTGGCGAGAACAATCTTTGAGGGGGGAGCTATGAAAACCATGTTGCTTTGTTTGTTGGCGACATTAATGATCTGCTTAAATTGGCAAACAGCCTGGGCAGAAAAACCTGATTTCGAACAGGTCAAAAAAAACTATTACGACACCCACCCCGGTAAAGGCAGCCACGGTGAATATTGGCAACCCATACCGATCCAAAAATATTGGAACCCAAAAGATTTTTATACGCCCCCTAAAAACATACAGGGTGAATTCACCCAGGAAAATTGTGTGGGTTGTCACGAAGCCACCACACCGGGCGCTTATCATGCCTGGAAAAAAAGTGTGCACAGCAATCTGGCGGCAATCCGCAATATCCCCGACACCGACGTGCGCGCTTATAAAAAGGCAAAATTGACAGAGGTCGAAAACAACCTGCACGAGCTCGGCTTGTTGGAACAAGGCCAACAACTTGGGCAAGTCGGTTGTATCGACTGCCACGGCGGCGTTGGCAAAAAGACTATCGACCATGCCAAAGACCTAATCATGCCGGACCGCGCTGCTTGCGGTACCTGCCACCAAAACGAATTTGCCGAAGCGGAATCCGAAAAAAACCAGGAATGGCCGCAAAAGCAATGGGATAAAGGCCATCCTTCCCATGCCGTTGATTGGGAAGCCAACGTTGAGAATGCCGTTTGGGCGGCAATGCCGGAAAGGGAAGTCGCCCAAGGCTGCGACTCTTGCCATTACCAGCAGAACAAATGCGACGGTTGCCATACCCGGCACACCTTTTCGGTGGCGGAAGCGCGTCAACCGGAAGCTTGCTCTACCTGCCACAACGGCGCCGACCATAATGAGTTTGAAAACTTCATGCTGTCCAAGCACGGCACACAGTTCCTGACCATGGGCAAAAGCCAATGGAATTTTGAAGCCCCTCTCAAAGACGCGCTGACCAAGGGCGGTTACACCGCACCGACCTGCCAGCTCTGCCATTTCGAATACCACGGCGAATATTCCCATAACTTAGTGCGGAAAGTGCGTTGGGCATTCAACCCGACACCTGAAATAGCGAATAACCTTAACCATCCGTGGTTTGAAGACCGTAAGCAAGCCTGGATCCAAACCTGTACATTGTGCCATTCGGAAAGCTTTGCCAAAGCCTATCTGGATACTGCCGACAAAGGCACCATCCAGGGGATAAAAGTGGAACAGGAAGCCAAAAGCGTCATCAATAACTTATTTAAGGACGGGTTGCTGACCGGGCAAAGCACTAACCGCCCAATACCGCCTAAGCCTGAAAAAGATGCGGCGGGCGGGTTTTTCCAACTGTTTTGGGCGAAAGGCAACAACCCCAGCCGCGTCGAACGGATTTATGCGGACATGTGGGAACATGACTTGATCAAGCATTACAAAGGGTTATTCCACGCCAATCCAGGCGGGTATACCTATACTGAAGGCTGGTCTTCACTGATGCGCGATTACGCCGAAATTATGGATGAAGATACGAAATTGCGGGAGGCAGCTAGAAATAATCCGGGTGCGAAAGCCTCCGCGTCTATTTCTAACACTAATGAGAAGACTGATTTCGGTACACTATTAGCCTCCTTCGTCTTGATAATACTTGGGCTTTACGTGGGCTATTTAGTCCTCAAGACTAAAAAAGAAGAGCAATAACCTTGTGGACTGGTCTATCAAAAAAAGTGTATTGTCATTGGGTTGCGGAGCGCTGCTGTTAACCGGCAGCGCAATGCTGTTCCAACAAGTGAGAGGCGCTTTTGTTGGTGAAAAGGAAGCTTCGCTAACAAATCCAGCGCCGCTAAAATTCACCCTTCTCCAAGGGCAAGTATCTGATCTACAGGGTGCGTTTTCAGTAGATTCCGTTGATAACTTTACTGTCCAACGGGATGGCAAGGATGCTTTCAGTCTTTTGCTGGCACATTATAAAGATAGCCAAGGCCGAGAAAACCGCGTCGTGCTTTTCCCCAAAAGCAAGCAGACGGAAAGCGTATTGCCAAGCGCGACAGGGCTTCGGCAATCAATTTGGCAGGAAGCGGCTAACGCCATCAGCCTAAACACGCCCAAAGATGCACTGATACTAAGCTGGTGGGACGATGGGCAAAGAATCCACTTTTTGAGTGGTCGGGACGCTTGGGCAAGCAAACCGGCGGCGCAAACTTTCGTCAGTCCGGTATGGCAACATTTGCAGGATAGCCTACTGATAGCTTCAGATTCCGAACGTGAACACTTGTCCACCATGGCGCGTTGGTTGACGATGGATAGCGGCAAGGCTTTAGCGGAAATGCGCCAGATGCTTGGGAAGTCGCGGCCAATCTATTTGCTGGTCACCAATGACTTGCTCATGCGCCTGGGTGAAATGGTCGATTACGGCGGTGCACCTTTAGGATTCGCCTCAAAAACTTTCCAAGCCCATGATAACCTTCACGGCGACATAGCCCAGATTAAGCAGTGGGCTGTTGAGGAAGGCGACAGTAATTACCTAGTCCAAAAAGAAGGCCTTAACTACCATGTTTGGGCTACTGCTAAAGCATCTGAAGCGGAAAAGAATTCCCTTCTCGTACGCCTCCTACCGTTTGTTGATTCCCTCAAAAAACTTCCAGAACACGTCAATCTTGTTTACCAAAGCCACTGGGGCGGCTATTTGTCGATATACAAGATTGATTGGTGACCATAGACAATTCACTTGATCGCTATTGGAATGGCTTTGTAAGGAACGGTATTTTAATATCGAATAAAAACTATATTGACAAACCCTGGGAATAGGATTAAAAATGTAGCTATAGTTTCGTATCGAAACTATAAATCCTCATTTCTTGACTACCGGAGGTAATTTTATGAAAACAAGACCATCGATCATCTTGGCTGGGTTGTTGTGTGCTATTACAACATTAAGTTTCGCACAGAAAGATGGCGTACCTTTTCCTGAAGGTTACAGGAATTGGTTACACGCCAAATCCATGCTCATACAACCTGGACATGCCTTAGAAAATCCCTTCCAGGGCATCCATCACGTCTACGCCAATGGCAAAGCGGCAAAAGGCCTGAAAAGCGGAAAATATGACGACGGCTCTGTATTGGTTTTTGACCTTTTGAAGTACGAGGAAAAGGATAAAACCATACAAGAAGGGGAACGCAAACTGGTCGGCGTGATGCGCAAGGATTCAACCAAATACGCATCGACAGGCGGTTGGGGATTTGAAGGCTTTACCGGTAATAGCAAAACCGAACGCCTGGTCAACGACGGCGGCAAATCCTGCTTTGGCTGTCATGAACCACAAAAAGGCAAAAATTATGTTTTTTCCGGACTCCGTGACTAACCAGACGGCGGATCAATAAAGAACAATTAGCTTACCACCGTGACGTTTGTGCCCACCTTTTGCGTCAAAATTTACATGTGCGGCATTTTCAAATTTAATATTAATAGAGGGCAGTAATGAGTTTTATCAAAATAAGTACGGTATTTTTTCTAGCCTTTTTTCTGCTGGGTCATGCCCATGCAGCGGGTTCTCCGGTAAATGAAGATTTTACATTAGTACGAAGCCTTTGCGATGATATGGCAGAAATGGCTAAGAAGAGGGACAAGGATGCATTCCTGGAATTGGCTGATACAGCCTTAAAGCTGTCGGAAGCGATACGAAGAGACAACTCAATGGCAATCGATCGCTTTAGGCCCAAACTAAGGGCTGCCAAAAAAGCGGGCAAGACCGGAGATTTTAATGCCGCAACCACGCTTGTTGAAGAAGCCAAGACGCTAATGAAACCAGCAACAGCCTCTTGGGATGGCGGTTCTTGACGCTAGGGAAAAGGTAATGGGTAATTAAATAGTTGAGTGCCACTAAATTGTGTCAGTCCGTTTTGGGGCAAATCGACCTATTGGGGTTTTGTGTGAAACACCTCCAAAAGTACCAGTAGGAGTTTTTGTTTTGCGCTTACACACAAAAACTATCATAAAGAATAATGCCTTGACTTCTCTTACGTGCAAATCAATTTCCTTGTATAGTAACAAACAATTTATTTGCTGTTTCAATCCCGGAGGCTGATTATGAGACTTTCAACTCTTTCCTTCTCCCTTTTCCTTATATTGAGCCATTTCTCGATAAATAGCTGGGCGCTCGATCAAGGATTAGACACGTGCATCAATTCGGCTAAAAAATCGAAACCTGGCTATATTATAAAACTTGAAAAGCTGAATATGGCCGGTAAAGCGGTTTACGAAATTGAGGTCGCGGATGTCAATCGTGGTGAATGGGAGTTTTTGTGCGAGTCGGATACCGGCAAAATTATTGAGAAGGAATCCGAAGTCACGGACGCTAAGAGTCAGGCATTCAAGAAAAATGTAAAGGTGACTGAAGAGGATGCAGCGGCCACTGCCCTCAAAGCGTATCCGGGAAAAATCGAAGAAGTGGAATACGAAATTGAAGAAAATGGCGGCTCAAGCTATGAATTCGACATCATGAGCGATAAAGGCATCGAAACGAAAGTCGAAGTTGATGCGGCAACAGGCAAGATCATAGAAACTGCCGTTGAAGACTGGGAAGCCGGTGACGAAACCGAAGAGAGACGTTAATTTTTGTAAAGATTAGTTAACGACAATAGGGATAACGGCATTTACCTGAACCCCATTATTGAGGGTGCTTTGTATTGAGAGATTTCCGCCCAGGCTGTGAACTCTCTCTTTCATGCCAAGAATACCAAAGCCTTTGGTCAGTTTGTTGATATCGCAGCCTTTGCCGTTATCCGTCACGGTTAACCGGACTTGATGTTCAGGGGTCTCAACCATTGCCAGGGTGACCGAACATTCTTGTGCCTCAGCGTGGCGGAAAATATTGGTCAGGCATTCTTGGACGACCCTGAAAATCTGGATGCTTAGTTTTTGGCCTAGCGTATCAACCTCATCGTCGCAACGAAAACGAAATTTGATTTCCGGGTTTTTGCTTGCCCAATGATTCAATAAGTCTTCGATGGCCGCCTTAAGCCCTAATTCAGTCAGCACTAAGGGATGCAACCGATGCATGATGGAACGGACAATGTTGATTAGGCCATCACAGCTATTGGCAATTGAAGCCGAAATTTCTGCAATCTGATCCTTTTTTTGGTTCGCTATGACGGCCATCATTTTGATAGCCGTCAGTGATTGGCCTAACTCATCATGGAGTTCTTGCGCGAGTTGTTTGCGCTCGGTTTCTAATATTTCCATAGAATGCTTTACCAATGCGCGGTTTTCCAATTGTGTTTGATGTAGTTTGCCTGTCATGTGATTAACGGCCTTGGCAATGCTGTTATATTCGGTGGTGTTGAATTCGGGCAATTGTTGCTGGTAGTTGCCTGTCTCGATTTGTTGTAAGGTATCAACAATGATCCTTATTGAAGCCAGCGTTTTATGGATGGCAAAATAAACGGACGAAAAAGTCAGCAAGGTAAGTAAAAGGATAGTGCAGAAGAAAGCGAGGCTTTCTTCCCAAACTTCCTGTATTTCATCAATCGGATTCGCCCGGATTCGCAAAGAGAACTGATCACCCGATGCGGTCGCAATCAGTTTTTCTATGGTCGCCTGTTTATTACCAATGAGGTTTATAAACCAAAAGGGCGGTGATTCAACAAGGTCATTTACCTTATGTTTGTTGCCGATACCAAAAGCTTGACCTGAAGGTGTCATAAGTTCGATAGTCAAGTGACGGGTTTCCTTGAGCGAACTGAAACAATTCAGCCAAGTGGTACGATCCGCTATCGTCTGGGACAAACCGCAGGTTATCAAGTGTTCGGTAAGGCTGGCTGAGGCGTTGAGTTCTTTATCAACCGAATTCCTGGCCTGCCAAATGGCAATTGCCCCGCCTAAAAACAGGATTAACAGCGAGGACAGCAAAATTTTAAGGTTAATCTGATAACTTAAACTCATGGGTTACTCTTCAAATTGGAAACAATTGTCTACGGCTAACTATTTATCTCGATAGCGGCATTATTGATTAAAGCCTTAGCCGCAACGAAATAGTTGACGGGCAAGTTCGAGGAAATGAAATTATCCTAACCATAATCGGGAAAGTTCCATGATAAGGATTGCCATTGTTTGTCGATAATAGCCGTTTACTCTAACTGACTTATCGCACTGCTATGACAAAATCATCGTTTATCGGCGTTCTCTTACTGACTTTTCCGGCATTAATGCTGGCACATGGGCCGACTCCACAGAAAGCCAAAGAAAGCGTTTCTATCAATGCACCCGTGGATAAGGTCTGGGATGTTGTCAAAGATTTTGGCGGACTCTCAAAATGGCATGGCGATGTTAAAGGCAGCAAGGGTGACGGCAAGCATGAGTCTGGTGGTACGCGCACCCTAACTTTCCAAAACGGTGAGGAAATCGTCGATGAACTGGATTTTTACAGCGACAAAGACCATGAATATAGCTATCGTTTAAAAAAGGAGAATGTAAAAGCCCTGCCAACCAGTTCTTACTCTGTTACCGTGAGCGTGACAAAAGGTGCAAGTCCAGGAGCCAGCGAGGTCACGATTAAAAGTCGTTTTTACCGGGGCGACACCGGCAATACCCCGTCAGAAAACTTAAACGATGAAGCCGCCGTCAAAGCTATGAACGCGTATTTTAAAAACGGCCTGGATGGCTTGAAAAAGACGTTTGAAAAATAAGGTATTCGAAAAGCACGTGGATAATAGGTCAAAACTCCTATCATTTTTCGAGCATAGCCATTGAGCTTCGATCGAAGGTTTCTAAAATCCCTTGGCGGGTGGCGACCAAGGCCAACTCAGCCAAGGTTTTTATCCCCAGCTTTTCTTTGATGGCTGTCGTATGGTTGCAGACGGTTTTGTAACTCAGGCAGAGTTTTTCCGCTGCATCCCGCGTCGTCAACCCATTAGCCAACAAACAGAATACATCGAATTCCCTAGGTGAAAGTTCTTCAATTTGATTGGAAACGCCCCGTTCCGAAGCCACGTTGATAGCGAGTTGCTGCGCCAAAGCGGGTTCAATAAAGGTGTTGCCGGACGCAACTTGATAGACGGCTGCCATCAAAGTTTCAGGTGAATTATTTTTAGTGATGTAGCCTTTAGCGCCGGCTTTGATGACGCGGGTGACATAAACCAGTTCGTTATGAATGCTTGAAACCAGGATTTTGCAATGCGCATCCCGGCTCACTAGACGGCGTATGCTTTCAAAGCCGCCCATTCCAGGCATGGAGAGATCCATAATCACGATATCCGGCTGGTATTGGTTGTAGAGTTGACAAGCACTTTCGCCTCGTTCCGCCTCATAGATCATCCCTACTTTATCGGATAACGACAAAAATGTCTTGTAACCCGCCCTGACGACAGCATGGTCGTCCACTAATAGCACAACGATTTTTGCCGTCATTTGAAGAACCCTAAAATTTCAAGACAAACATAATGCCTTTATATAGGGGCTTTAGTCATGGGAATTTTTCCTGAAATCAAAGTTATTTTTGGCAAGGAATTATTCTTGCCCTAATTTTCCTAATATTCCCGATAACTTAAGGGATTTTTCCGTAACACTCGGTCAATAGACCTCAGTAACATATATCCAGTGCGTAGTCCTGATTGTCGTTAATAACTCGTTATGCGTTTTGCAAGTAAGCCGCCTATCAATTTAACTAGGCGTTGCTGGCATTTTGGGACTACGCCTACATTATAAAATGGGCGAATAACAAAAACACTGGAGGAGATATATGCAAATTAAAAAATTTGCGCGGAATATGGGGGGTACGGCGACGCTGGCGGTCTTGCTGCTAACCGCAACACAATCTGCGTATGCCAACAAAGAATTGGATCAGCTGTCCAAACAGAATACCAATTGGGTCATGCAAACCAAGGATTACAGTGCGACCCATTTCAGTGACATGTACGACATCAATGTCACCAATGTCAAAAACCTGAAAGTGGCGTGGTCCTTTTCTACTGGCGTGCTGAATGGCCACGAAGGCGGGCCTTTGGTTGTTGATGGCATCATGTATGTACATACGCCCTATCCAAACAATATTTTCGCACTCGACCTTAAAGAGCCTGACAAAATCCTCTGGCAATACAAGCCCAAACAAAATCCTGCCGCCCGCGCTGTGGCGTGTTGCGATGTCGTTAACCGTGGTTTGGCTTATGCGCCGCAAGGCGATGGCTATCCCGCAACCATTTTCCTCAATCAGCTAGACGGCCATATTGTGGCCCTAAATGCCAAGACCGGGGATTTGCTCTGGAAAATGGAGAACTCCGATATCGCAATGGGTTCGACCTTGACCATTGCGCCTTTTGTCGCCAAAGATAAAGTGATTGTGGGCAGTTCCGGCGCTGAATTAGGCGTACGCGGTTACGCCACCGCTTATAACATCAAAGACGGCAAGCAAGCATGGCGGGTTTATGCCACAGGCCCTGACGAAGACATTAAGCTGGCGAAAGACTTCAACAGCGCCAATCCGCATTATGGCCAATTCGGCTTAGGGCTAAAAACCTGGGAAGGCGATGCCTGGAAAATCGGCGGCGGCACCAACTGGGGCTGGTATGCGTTCGACTCTGAACTTAACATGATTTATTACGGCTCAGGCAACCCTGCGCCGTGGAACGAAACCATGCGTCCAGGCGACAACAAATGGACAATGACCATCTGGGGTCGTGATGTCGATACCGGTGAAGCGAAATTCGGTTACCAAAAAACACCACACGACGAGTGGGATTATGCAGGTGTTAACTACATGGGCTTATCAGAGCAAATGGTGGACGGCAAAAAAACTAAATTGTTGACCCATCCAGACCGTAACGGCTTGGTGTACACCCTAAACCGGGAAAACGGTACTTTGGTTAATGCATTCAAGATAGACAACACCGTAAACTGGGTGAAACACGTTGACCTAAAAACCGGTTTGCCGGTACGCGATCCTGAATATTCAACCCACATGGACCATGAAGCCAAAGGCATTTGCCCGTCGGCTATGGGTTATCACAACCAAGGTATAGAGTCTTATGATCCTGCCAGAAAGCTATTCTTCATGGGCATCAACCACATTTGTATGGATTGGGAACCGTTCATGTTGCCTTATCGCGCCGGACAGTTCTTCGTAGGCGCAACCTTGAATATGTACCCAGGGCCTAAAGGCACATTAGGGCAAGTCAAAGCCATGAACTCCGTAACTGGGGAATTCAAATGGGAAGTCCAGGAAAAATTCGCGGTTTGGGGCGGCACGATGGCGACTGCGGGCGACTTGGTGTTCTACGGTACATTGGACGGCTGGATTAAAGCGCGTCATTCCGAGACCGGTGAAGAACTGTGGAAATTCAAATTGCCTTCCGGTGTAATTGGCCACCCCATTACTTACAAACATGATGGTAAGCAATATGTCGCCATCTACTACGGTGTCGGCGGCTGGCCTGGTGTTGGCTTGGTGTTCGACCTGAAAGACCCGACAGCCGGTTTAGGTGCGGTAGGCGCTTTCAAAGAGCTGGCGCACCACACCCAAATGGGCGGCGGCGTGATGGTGTTTTCTTTGTAAGACCTAATTTAGGAATACCCCAAATGTAGGATGTGCCGAGGTACGAGGCGCATCGGTCGAGGATCAAAACTCACGCGAACGATGCGCTTCACTTCGTTCAGCACATCCTACGGCATTATTGGATTTAAGAGAAAAATCATGCCATCAAAAATAACATTAGTTCTACTGAGTTCGCTGGGCTTAAGTGCCTGTGCGCAACTGCCAGAGGTTGAAGCCAAGCAGCAGGGCATCCCATTAAAAGTCTGCGCGGCGGAAAATGAAATGCCGTACTCCAACAGTAAAGGCGAAGGCTTTGAGAACAAACTGGCCGAATTCGTTGGCAGGGGATTGGGACGGAAGATTGAGTATGTCAGTTGGAAAGACCCACGTTATTTCATCCGGGACTTGCTGGACAAGAAACAATGCGAACTGGTGATGGGCTTGGATACCGGCGATCCTCGCGTTGCCACCACCGAGCCGTATTACCGTTCGGGTTATGTCTTCATTACCAAAGAGCAAGATGCTGATTCAGCGCAAAACTGGGACGGCGAGTTAATCAAGAAAGCCAAAAATATTGCTTTCATGCCAGGTACACCGGCAGAAACCATGTTACGGGCGATTGGACGCTATAACGATATGTTCAATTACCAGCATGAGTTGGTCGGTTTTAAATCCCCGCGCAACCAGTATGTGAAATATGAAAATTCCAAGTTAGTTTCGGAAGTCGCTTCAGGTAAAGCCGAAGTTGCTGTGCTTTGGGGGCCGGCGGCGGCGCGCTATGTTAAGGAATCTTCAGTGCCTTTGGCGATGACGGTGATTCCAGACAACAACGTCCGTGCCGATGGTCAGAAAGTGCCACACCATTTCAGTACCTCAATGGGTGTTCGTAAAGATGACCGCGAATTATTGAACGCATTGAATGCGCTTATTAAAGATAAGCAAGGTGATATTGAAGAAATTCTGGAAGCGGAAAATATCCCGCTAGTGACGGAAGACCAGTCCGCGATGGCAAAAAATAATTAAGGAAATAAGATGATAAAACTTTCAAAAATAATGGTGGGTATCGGCGTAACCATGATATTGGTAAGTCCTTTTGCTTCTGCGGAGATAACCCTCCGTAATACCATTACCGGGGAAACCTTGGACATGAGTTTTGCTAAAAAAGGTGGCGATACCGACGCTTTTAAGCAATTCATGAAAGACGGAAAAAACCCCTACAACGGTAAGAAGGACATCGAAGAAAAAGGCAAAAGTCTTTATATGACAGGATGTTCCGGTTGTCACGGTCATGAGGCTGAAGGCAAATTAGGCCCAGGCTTGGCTGACGATTACTGGACTTATCCGCGTAACGGCACTGACATAGGCTTGTTTGAAACTTTGTTTGGTGGTGCGAACGGCATGATGGGGCCGCAGTACGTCAACTTTAATACCGATGAAATGTTGCAAATCATGGCATTTCTCCGCTCGATTTATACCGGCGATAAAAGTAAGGCCGAATGGTTAAAACAATAATGAGGAAAAATAGATGAAAACTTTATTGACTAGTACATTAACTGCAATCGCATTAAGCCTGAGTTTTCAAGTGATGGCTTATGACGGAACCAATTGTAAAGAACCCGGGGTTTGCTGGGAAGCCAAGCCAGGTTATCCAGAACAGGTCGCGGGCAGCAAGTACGACCCCAAGCACGACCCTAACGAACTGAATAAACAAGCCCAGTCGATCAAAGAGATGGAAGCGCGTAACGAAAAGCGCTGGAAACAACTCTCCCAGACCGGCAAGTTTGTTTATGAAGTAGAGGGAAATTAGTTATTTCCCTTTTGATATGGGCACGGGTACTGCCCATGTTTCTCCTTGGAATTTGCGGCGAGGTATCTCCCAACAAATTCCTATCTTGTAGTGTTTTTTAAGACTAAACCCTTAACTCCGGCAATCCGCCATGCGCCGGAGTTTTTTTACAAAAACTATGACCGTAGAACATCAGCTCGCCGATTGGCGCAACCAGGCACTTACACTTGAAAACCAGGTTAACCAGACGGTTATCGGATTAAATCCCTTAGTCAGGCATCTTATTACGGCGGTTTTTACCCGTGGCCATATCTTGCTGGAAGGTAATGTCGGCGTGGGCAAGACCACGCTGCTGCGAGCATTGGCAAGGGGTTTGGGCGGCCAGTATCAGCGCATTGAAGGCACCATCGACCTGATGCCCTCCGACCTCATTTATTACACCTATTTGGACAGGAATGCCAAGCCTTGTGTCGATCCAGGGCCTTTATTGACGCACGGCGACCAGCTTTCGACGTTTTTTTTCAACGAAATCAACCGCGCCCGTCCGCAAGTGCATTCGTTATTATTACGGGTCATGGCAGAGCGTAGCGTATCGGCCTTCAATACAGAATTCCAATTACCTTATGTCCAGGTTTTTGCCGACCGCAACCGGGTCGAACGCGAAGAAACCTTTGAGCTCCCCGCCGCCGCCCGTGACCGGTTTTTGATGGAAATCAAGATTGATCCACCCAATGATGACGTATTGCTGGACCAACTGATGTTCGACCCACGTTACCATGATGTCGATAAGCTGATTGAAAACGTCGAACCAGGGCTGATCGCTCATTATCAACTGAACGACATCGCTCAACTCATTCAACAGGCAGTCATTGCAAGCCCTGCTTTGCGAAAATATGCATTGGCGTTGTGGAAAGCCACGTCAAACCCACAACAATTTGGCATTAATCTGGCTGATGTCGATATGCCACAGTTGCTCCATGCTGGCGTAAGTCCCAGAGGGATGAGTTACCTGATCCGTGCCGCCAAAGTTCGCGCTTGGCTGCAAAATCGGACTGCGTTATTCCCGGAAGATTTGCAAGCCGTATTCCCCGTCATCATGATGCACCGGCTGTTTTTAAATCCCAGTTATGCTTATCGTAAAGATGAAATATTACCGCAATTGGTCAGCGGTATCCTTAACCAGATTGCCGCGCCTTGAACATGAAAGACAACCCTGGGGCATCCGCACCTCACGCTGCAAACGTATTGCCAATGAAATCTATCCGAGATTACCTAGTCTTGATTATCCCAAAAGCGGGGATCGGCCATTTCACCGAAACCTATCTGACGTGGTTTAGCGTCGGCTTCGTCAGTTCGTTTGTGGCGGGGACATTGGACAAATATGCGGGGGTCGCTTATGCCGCTTATTACACGGGAGCGGTCAACGAAGCGGTCGGTTTCAATTTCTGGGTGCTGCTCACGGTAATCGGCTTGTTAATGTTTGCGCTGTGCCTGCCTATCCAATACCTTGCCCTTAAGTTGGATAGTGTCCATGGATTTGTCGTTACACTCAGACGGTTTACCTATACCTTTTTTCTGGTGGCTTTCGATGAGGGCGGGCTGATGGTCGGTATTTTGGCAGCAAACTATTTCCATGCCAGCGACCGCACCGCCATGCTGGCTTCAAAATCATTCTTGTTCAGCGGTGTCGGGCTGTGTTCGATCATCGTGCTTGCCTTATTCAACTCCTTGCTTTGGCTTTTAGGTGAAGCGATTTATAATCGCGAAGACAAATCATTTTCCGGTGTAGTCGGCTTGATGATGGGCATCCCTGTCCGAATTGCAGCGCCAGTTTATGCCGCAGCGACTGGGTTGTTGGTTTATTTGGTTGTTGTCCAATAACCACGATGACGGCACGCGTTGAACCTTTTATCTATAAAATACCGCCATTAGGCCATCGTCCGTCACTGGGCGCACATCGTGGGCAGATGGCAGGGAGTGGCCAGTTATTTACTCGCCATGATTCGTTATTGGCAAGACCCGACCCACGCCGCCTTGACCTGCGTGCCAGCGCATTGGATCCCTTCGGCAACTATCGCGTCAAAGTATTCCAGCAACACACCCAGCTTCCGGTGGTGTTGATTGCCGACCTGTCGGCTTCCATGAGGTATCAAGGGAAACATTCCAGGCAACAAGCACTGGCCGATTTTGTCTTGTCGGCGGCGTTATCCGCAACACAAACTGGAGACAGTTTTACTTTTATCGGTTGCGGCAAAAAACTGGAACGGCAATGGTTGTTGGCGGCGAATCGAAGTGTTGGCAGTGCAACGGAACTTGCCCAACGGCTGGCTAAGGCCACCTTTACCAGCCAAGCCGAAAGCCTATGGCAGTTATCGCCCGTCTTACCCAGCAAGCGGTCATTGCTATTCCTGGCTTCGGATTTTTATATGCCGCTAGGGAAAATTAGTGCGCTCATGGCACAGTTAACACAGCATATCGTCGTGCCGGTCGTATTCTGGGATGAATCCGAATATCAGGCATTACCGGACTGGGGCATCGTCAAGCTGAAAGACCTGGAATCCGGCAAAACCAAAACCTTGTTACTACGTCCTAATTATAAGTGTCGTATTATCGAAGCATACACCCAACGTAAACTCGAATTACAGAAAGCATTTCGGTCTTTCGGTGTAGAACCGCTGTTCATAATCGACAACTTTCAGGCACAACGCCTGACCGCTTATTTTCATAAGTTGGCGGGTTGATGATGGACTTAAGTTTCCGCTTAATTCGCTTTTGGTTGATATTATTAGCCATGACGGGCTGTTCCCCAAACCTGCAAGAACCGATCACACGTTTTGAGCTTCAAGCGCCCAAGCCTTATGGCTATGTCATCGGTGATGAAATCCGTCATCGCATTGTCGTTGAAACCCGGCATCAATTGGACATTATTCAAGACAGCATTCCGGCTACCGGAGATCAGAATCGCTGGCTTAACCTGAAAACCGCAAAGTTGACGACACAAGCAACCGATGACGGTAAGCGTTATTTGCTCGAATTGACCTATCAGATTTTTTACTCGCCGCTGGAAGTCAAGATGTTGAAGACTCCGGCATTTACCTTGTATTTTCAGCAAAACGGCAACAAAATCGAGCAAGCCGTACCCGAATGGTATTTTACCTTATCGCCCTTGCATGAACTGGCAATCCGAAAAGAAGAAGGCAAGATTTATCTTAGGCCCGATGCCCAGCCTGACTTAATTGACACGAGCAGCTATAAAAATGGCGTAGCTATCACTCTGGTAACTTTCGCAGCAAGCGGTTTCTATCTGGCTTATTGCTTTGGGTTATTTCCCTGGGCAAAACAGCGGAAGCATTTTAAAACTGCTTGTAAAAACATGTCTGGACTCACTCGGCAACAACTCGATCAAGCCTTAACAGCAATACACCAAGCCATTAATGACACCTACAGCAAACCCTTATTTAAGCATGGCTTGGCTGATTTTTATGCCAAACAACCGGAATTCAAACAGCTAGCCGGCCAGATAGATTGGTTTTTTGCTTTTTCTGACCGCTATTTTTTTTCTGACAGGAAATATTGCACTGAAGAGGAGTTTTTCCAATTAAAAGCACTCTGCATTGACTGTCGTAAAATTGAGCGGGGTGGCGTTTGACCGCCATTGCCTTTGAAACGCCTTGGGTATTAACTGGGTTGTTGCTGACGCTGTTGCCGTTAATCAAAACCGGAATCAAACCCACAGCTTATTCCTGGCCTGTTATGCTGCCGCCAGATCCGCTGTCGATGTTCTTCTCGGGACTGTTAAGGTTAATCGGCATGGCTACCGTTACGGCACTGATATTAGGTTTATCCGGCATCTACCTGAAAGAACAGAAAATGGAGCGGGTCGGTCACGGTGCCCATATCGTCCTGCTTTTGGACAGGAGCAACAGCATGGATAATACCTTTGCGGGCAAAGCGCCGAACGGTGTGGAAGAATCCAAATCGCTTGCGGCAAAACGCTTATTATCGGAATTCGTGGACAAACGGCAGCAAGACCGCATAGGCATTGCCGCCTACAGTACGTCGCCCTTGTTTGTAATGCCATTGACCGAAAACAAGCAAGCCATCCAGTCGGCTATCTCGGCGATGTCAACGCCTGCATTGGCTTATACCAATATCAGCAAAGGTTTGGCGATGGCCTTGTCATTCTTCGGCCAGCAACCCGTGACCGGAGCGCGGGTGCTGCTATTGGTTTCCGACGGCGCGGCAGCTATCGATCCCGACAGCGAACTGGAATTGCGTAAGCTTTTTAAGGAAAGCCAAGTGCGTTTGTACTGGATTTTTCTGCGTAGCCAAAATAGCACAGGCTTAAATGCCGTCCCTGAAAACCCTAGGGACGATACCGCAGATGCCATGCCGGAACGCTATCTCAACCTGTTTTTTAGCAGCCTCAACATACCTTATCAAGCTTACGAAGCGGAAAGCCCTAAAGCCATGCAGCAAGCGATCCATGATATAGGCCAACTGGAAAATCGGCCTTTGCATTATTACGAACGTATTCCTAAGCGCGATTTGACTGAGGCTTGTTATCAATGGGCAACGGCAATGCTGGGCTTTCTGCTCATGCTGAAATTGTTTGAGGTGCGTATCGGATGAAACGTTTTGTCCACCAACTCATCTGGGTTGCATTTGCGTCGAGCGGATTGTTGGCCATGCTTATAAGCGGGTCATGGGTTGGCGTATCTCAGAAAAACGCGTTAATCAAAGAGTTGCTCGCAGGCCGCGATGCCTCCATAGCAAATCTCAGTTTAGCCCCGCCCGAAGTCCGGCTTGCTAGGGCGATTTATCTGGTCAAACAACATCGGCCAGAAGATGCCTTGGCAACGTTAAGTGCGATTCTCGATCAAGGCGATGAGCAGCTACAGGCGAAAATCCGTTATAACTTAGGCAATCTCTACTTGAACCAAGCCATTGGCCAAGTGGATGCCGCCCGGCTGGATGAAGCACGTACTTCTGTCACCTTGGCAAAACAGGCTTATAAACAGGCATTACAAAGGGATAGCCAATTTTGGGATGCCAAATACAACTTTGAAACCGCCATGCGCTTATTGCCGGATTGGGATCGGGTCAATATTGAAGATGAAAATGGCCAACAGCCTAAAAATCCGCTTTGGACGACTGTGCCGGGATTTCCCCGTGGTTTGCCTTAATCCTAGAAAAATCAGTTGAGTCTTTCCGAATACCACTCACTCTTTAGGTGAGTGTGTCGTAGTCCGCTCATGCCTCGACATACTCAGCATTTATGCCCTTTGGGTACGAACAGACTACGACACTTACATCTGAGTTTTATAAATTAATCATTTACAAAAGCAGGATCACGCATGTTGAATCGTCAAATCGCCAAAGATTACCGATTTTGGTTTTTGCTACTGGCTTTGGCTACGATGTTATCCAGTTTTGTTTATCCAACCAAAATCGAACCTCGGCCTACCTACCAAATAATCGCTATTGTCGATATTACCCGCAGCATGAATGCAGAGG
Source organism: Methyloglobulus morosus KoM1 (assembly GCF_000496735.2). Lineage (GTDB taxonomy): Bacteria > Pseudomonadota > Gammaproteobacteria > Methylococcales > Methylomonadaceae > Methyloglobulus > Methyloglobulus morosus. The sequence continues at coordinate 21,269 of NZ_AYLO01000015.1, read as the reverse complement.
ATTATCATCTGGATGAAAAAACCGTCAGCAGGCTTGAATTCGTCAAGCACACGTTAAGCGAATTGCTGCTGCAATTGCCCTGCGAATCAAAGTTGGGCCTAGGTGTTTTTACCGACCGAAGATCGACCTTATTATTCGACCCGATTGATGTCTGTACGGGGCATAACGAACTTGATGCCGCCATTAAAGCATTGGATTGGCGCATGGCTTGGGCAGCCGACAGCCGTATTGCCAGCGGTTTATTTTCAACCCTGGAGATGTTAAAGGATAGAAAAGAAACACTTTTGTTCATGACCGATGGGCATGAAGCGCCGCCGATAAATCCGCGTTATCGAACCGACTTTTCTTCGGTCAAAAACAAGTTGAAAGGTTTGGTTGTCGGTATCGGCGGTACGCAACCCGTACCCATCCCGAAATATAACCAACGCGGCGAATGCGAAGGTTTCTACTCTGTGGAAGATGTCCCGCACCGTTCGGCTTTTGGGGAGTCCGACCTGAACCCTGAAAAGATAGAAGGCTACAACGCCCGCAATGCGCCATTTGGGAGTGCCGAAACCATAGGAACCGAACACCTAAGCGCATTGAACGAAAGCTATTTGTCGCAACTCTCGTTGGAGGCTGGATTTGAATACCTTCACCTCACAGAACCTCAAACAATGCTTGCAAAACTTGAGGCAAGCAACATTTATCCAGTGGTAAAAAATAGTGTGGCCGATATCCGCTGGCAGTGGGCAATATTGGCATTGTCCTTAACCATAGCATTATGGTTGTGAATAAATCCATTTATTCAACCTTCTTTTGCTGCTGTCGGAAGGCAGCGCAATTTTGGAACAAGCCAAGCTAGTGGAACTATTGGGTCAGGCTCCGCCCTGTTGAAGCAAAATGATCCTTTGGATTATGAAACGGCTTTTACTGATACTTTGGCGGCTTTACAAAAAGCCAATCGGTCGCATTCATTTGGCTTATGCAAAACCTGTGGCTATTTTGCAGCGACTGCCGATAACTTTGTCTAAGGCGATAGCGAAAAAATCTGTCATGAAAATACTCTGACGTGATAAATACGGCTCAACAGGCCAGATCGAAAGAAAAGGAATCAAGCGTTAAGGTTACAATACGTTAAGGTGTTGCACTTATTCCCTGAAATCCTCAACCCGGTTATTCGGGCTGCAATTGTTTGATTTGAAAATGCAAGACTATCCACGAGCCTACGACTGCTAAAGTGGTGGATAGGGTTAGCAAAAAGAAAGTCTCGGAATAACTGAAAAACATCAAATGAAAGGCACCTTTATATAAACCGGAAAGGTTTTCGACCGATTGCCTTAAAATCAGTAACATCGATGTCGCAATAAACCAGCCAGCGACACCGGAGAGAAATCCAATCCAAAACCCAGTATACAGAAATGGTCGCTGGATAAAGCCATTGGTCGCGCCGACCAATTTGGCGATGATAATTTCCTGCCGCCGATTGTGTATTTCCAGGCGTATGGTGTTGCCTGCGATAAAAAACACCGCCAACCCCAATAAGATAGCCAGCAGGATTGCGCTTAGGCGCGCGGTAGACACTATCGACTGTAAACGCTCAACCCAGGCCATGTCCATTTGGGCGAAATCGACCTCGGCGGATTGTTTGAAGTCCTCGAATAGCTGGGTCAATGCTTCTTTGTCTACCAGTGCATCTTTGGGCAACACCTCGATCACGATGGGCAAAGGGTTTTTTTCTAGCACCTCAATGGCATCGCCAAAGCCGCTAAAGTCCTTGAATTCAGCCATCGCCTGTTTTTTGGTAATGACTTTTACGTGCTGGATATTCGGTTTTTTTCGGATGTTGTCGGCGTATTTGTTGGCGTGGGCTTCTGAGATTTCATCCCGCAAAAACAAGGAGATTTGGTTGCTGGCTTCCAATCCGGTAGTTAATTGCTGTAAATTGACCACGACCAAGTAAAATCCGCTGGCCAAAGCAATGGCAAGTGCCAACACGCCTATCGTCATTGTCGAAGTAAAGGGGGTTGAAAACAGGCGGCCAAGGCTAGAAAAAAAGGACTGTGCGTGCTGGTCGCGATAGGCTTTCAGGCGGTCGGTAAAGTTTCCGCCCGCACTTTGGGTTTGGCGGACATCGGGCTTTACCGTCTTGGGCTTATGCGGATAGCTGTCAATCTGCTTCATGGCCTAACCTACTACCAATTGGCCGTGGTCCAGTTGCAGCACGCGATGGTTCATTTTTTGGATCAAGGAAATATCGTGGGATGCAATCAGGATAGTCACGCCAACATTCTGGAATTGTTCAAATAAGGCCATGATTTCGGCAGACAATTCGGGATCGAGATTGCCTGTGGGTTCATCGGCTATAATCATCGGCGGCTTGTTAACGACCGCCCTGGCGATGCCGACACGTTGCTGTTCCCCGCCCGACAAGCCCAGCGGAAGTTTTTTCTCCTTTCCTAGTAAGCCGACCTTGTCCAAAGCGGCACGTACCCGACGTGAGACTTCTTGATGCCCGTAACCCGCAATCACCAAAGGCAAAGCCACATTATCGAACACCGTCCTGTCTTGTAGCAACTTGTAATCCTGATAGATAAAGCCCATTTTTCGGCGGATATAAGGCACATGGCGTTCTTTAATGGCACTCAATTTTTGCCCGTCCAACACGATATCGCCGCGCGTGGCGCGTTCCATCACGGCAATCAATTTTAACACGGTGCTTTTGCCCGCACCGGAATGTCCGGTAAGGAATGCGATTTCGCCTTGTTTAAGATGAAAGTTGACGTTCTTCAGGACATCACCTGTCTCGGCATAGCGTTTGTAGACGTTTTCAAACTTGAGCATGGTTGGTTTTAATCGTTAACAAGTTCAGTCTTTGACGAACAAGGCATCGACAAAGGTTTCGGCATTAAAACCTTGGAGGTCATCAATGCCTTCGCCCACGCCGATAAAACGGATGGGAATGCCGGATTGCTTGGCTAAAGCAAAAATAACCCCCCCTTTTGCCGTACCGTCCAATTTGGTCAGGACGAGTCCGGTCAATCCTACGGCCTCGTTAAACAGTTTTGCTTGCGATAAGGCGTTTTGGCCTGTGCCGGCATCCAAAACCAGGATGACTTCATGAGGCGCTGTTTCGTCCAGCTTGGCCATAATGCGCTTAACCTTCTTCAATTCTTCCATCAAGTTATCTTTGGTGTGTAAGCGTCCGGCGGTATCTGCAATCAGGACATCCACACCTTTGGATTGTGCGGATTGGATACCGTCATAGATGACCGACGCAGAATCGGCTCCCGTCTGTTGCGCGACAACGTGAATATCATTACGCTGCCCCCAGGTTTGCAATTGCTCCACCGCCGCCGCCCTGAACGTGTCTCCTGCCGCCAACATGACTTTGTGGCCTTGAGCTTTCAGGCGTTTGGCAAGCTTGCCTATGGTCGTCGTTTTGCCCACACCGTTTACGCCGACAACCAATATGACAAATGGTTTATCTTGTTTGGGAATTCGTAACGGCTTACTGCAAGGTTCAAGTATGCTGAGCAATTCCTGTTTCAAGGCTGAGGTTAGCGCATCGCTATCGTTGAGTTGTTGACGCTCTAAGCTTTGGGTTAGGCGATTGATGATTTTGGTCGTGACATCAATGCCAACGTCTGCCATCAATAGGCTTGATTCGATGTCTTCCAGCAAATCTTCGTTGGCTTTTTGTCCCAAGGCCAAGTTTGCAAGGATACCGCCCAGGCCCGTTCGGGTTCGTGCGAGTTGGCTTTTAAGGCGTAGGTAGAGAGATTCGGGGGCGGGTTCTACATAAGGTTCTTCTACTGCAACGGGAATAATTTCCGGCTTTAACGCGGTGGCTTCCCGTTCTTTTGGCTCAGGCTTGGTCTCGAACTTTTCTAATTCAGGCGGTAGTTTCGTTGTTGGCTGAAGGGCTTCAACAAAACCAAAGCGACTATAAAAACTAATCGCGATTAGCGGCAACATGAGCAAAGCGGCAAAAACGGTATGGGCGACGACTACCCAAAGCGGCATGGCAAATCGATAGCCGATAACGCCCAAAGCCACTTGCACAAAAAGGAGAAAACTTAACCATAATCCAGATCTTCTTACGGATTTGGAGTTCCTTGCCGAAAGCGCACTCATCATCAATCCGTTGAATATGATGAAACATAGCATGGCACCTACCCGATGCAACCAGTTTGCGGCAACCTGAGCCTCAATGGATAGTGTGTTGTTGCCTGTCAGTAAGCCATTCAACAGGCCTTGATAATCCGCTTGCGGCCACCATTGCCCGTTACATTTCGGGAAGCCGACACAAGCAAGATCGGCATGGTTAACACCGACCCAACTACCCAAGGCAATCTGCAAAAACAGTAGCATTATCGAAAAGCGGGCAAACCCAGTGGGGCCCATCGGTACAGCAGATTGTGAAATGCCGCGGTCGGTCCGCAAATAAAGCCAAAATAGTGACCAGAAAATCGTCATACCCAGCAATAAATGGCCTGATATAAGGACGCTATGGTCTGGCATTTTTAGAATCCCTATCCCTAACGCGATCTGTAAGCCCAGCATGCCGGCTAGGCCCAAAGCTGCCGTCATCGCGGCGGGACGGCAATGGGTTTGCCACCAGGACATCAGCAATACGGTCAAGGTAACGGCAGCCAATGCATAGGCGGTCTGGAAATGAAAACCTTGAGGTTGAATGGCATCAAACAGCGGTGTTGATCCCAATAACCGGGCAAGCGAACCCGCCACCATAACCAACAGCGCCAAAGCCGTACCGAACAGCGTTATTTTTCTAAACATTTTTTTCCATTATCCCATTTGTGAAATTCGCAATAAGTGCATGAGATCACTTTTGACTTTGTAGGGGTCAAAACCCGGTTCGTACTGCATCATTAAATTACCCAATGGATCCATGAGCAACAACATCCCGTCCGGGATAGGGTTGTTCCTGATTTCGGTAATTTTTTTTGTCAATGCCATGCTGGGTTTTACTTTCAGCAATACTTTATCATCTTGCAACCATCGGTTTGCCGTTTCCGGCGACACTATTTTAAAAAAAACCACGGCCCGTCGGGTGCGCGGCAGGTCCTTATTTAACATCAAACGAAGCTGTTTGGTCTTATGGATAGCATCCAAGCAGACGCTATTGCAGTCCGCTTGAGGGATCACATTCAACATCACCCAATGGCCTTTAAGCTCGGCGATATTATCGGTGGAAAAGGTGTCCAATCCAATCAAATCGCTCCGTTCAGTGGTGATGACGGGCGTAATAAGCTGGCCTTTGTTGGTCTTTCCTTCGATAAAGGGTGCCTTTCCGCCAAATTGCCACGCTATCGCAAACGGAATTATTGCAATCCCGAATAGTAGCAGGACGATTATTCGGCTCTTGTTTTGTTGATTAATCATGAGGTTTATTAAAACCATACTTAATAAAAAGTACGGTGAGAGTTATTGCCAACAGAAACCATTGTACCGCATACGCGAGGTGTTTTTCAGGTGTCATGGTTTGCGGCATTTGCCATTCGCGAGTAAAACCATTTGCGGATCGTTCATCCAGTTCAACCTGAAAGTTGAATAAAGGATAACCTAGCTGCTTGGCTAAAATTTTAGTATCAACAACTTGCACCAGGGCCGGCCAATTATCGGAAGGAATTTCAGCGCCGGCCAATTGAAGACCGACCATAGGAAAACGGTTGATTCGACCGACAACAGTGGTTTCCTTGCCATCAACACGGATGTCAGGAAAATCCAATCGATGCTTACCCATGGGCAACCAACCCCGATTAACCAAAACGGCCTTGTTTTCGTTTGTCAGGCGGAATGGAGTCAGCACAAAATAACCCACTTTGCCCTTGCTTACCTGATTGTCCAACAAAAACTGGTGGCTGTTGTCATAACGGCCAACGGCTTGAATGTCCTTGTATAATAGTGTTTCCGAACTGGCCGGAATGTCTGCCGTCAATGTTAATATCCGTGCCGTTTGCCGTTGCGCTTGTAATTGGAGCAATGTCCGCTTTTCTTCGGCGCGGTTGAGCTGCCAAACAGCGAGGGCAAGTAGGATAGGCAGAAGACATAGGTAAGCTATCAGTGGTGCGCGTTGGTATTTCATCAGTTCTCTAGTGTTCTAAAGCCCATTTAACATGTTCGCGCACCAATTCAGAGGGATGTTGGAGCTTTGTTTTTAGCGCGTTGACAATCATTTCGGACTTGGGTGCATTGCCCAATGCTACGGCAATATTCCTCAACCAGCGTTCATGACCGATACGGCGGATTGCAGAGCCTTCGGTTTTAGTCAGGAATTCTTGTTCGCCCCAAGCGAAAACGTCCAGTAATTCTTGGGTATTCAGGCGATGCCGGGGATTAAAGTCCTTTTCAGCAGTGAGTTTGGCAAATCGGTTCCAGGGGCAGATAAGCTGGCAATCGTCACAACCGTAAATGCGGTTGCCAAGCAACGGCCTTAATTCTTCAGGAATCGAACCATGCAATTCAATCGTCAAATACGATATGCAACGCCTTGCATCAACTTGATAAGGGGCAACGATGGCGTGGGTTGGGCAGATGTCCAGGCAGGCGCGACAATCGCCGCAATGCTCTGTGCCAGGTTTATCGACAGGCAAGGGCAGGTCGGTATAGATTTCGCCCAGGAAAAACCATGACCCGGCTTTACGGTTAATCAGGTTAGAATGTTTCCCTATCCAGCCTAGGCCTGCTTTTTCCGCCAAGGCTTTTTCCAAAACGGGTGCGCTATCGACAAAAGCACGGTAGCCGAAATCACCGATCTCAGCATGAATACGATCAGCCAGCTTTTGCAAACGGCTTCGCATCAACTTATGATAATCGCGGCCTAGGGCATAACGCGAAATATAAGCCAGAAGCGGCTTCTCAAGAGATTGATTCATTTGGTTTTCAGGTTCGGGCAAATAATCCATTCGCACCGAAATAACGCGCTGTGTACCTGGATGCAATAATGCAGGTCTGCTACGCTTATGTCCATGCCTTTGCATATAATCCATGCTGCCATGGAAGTTGTTGGCTAGCCAGTTGCCCAGATGCGTCTCCGCTTGGGACAAATTCGTATCCGTGATGCCTAGTTGTTGAAAGCCCAGTTCTTGCCCCCAAGTTTTGATTTGTGCGGCCAGGCTAGCCATAAGGTCTGGGTTATTTAAGGTCATTAGGGGTTGTTTAAAAAATAGCTATAATACTAACGATACCATGCATAAACTACCGACAAAGCTATATACCGCCGCTCAAGTTAGGGAATTGGATCGCTTCCTGATGACTGAATGCGGCATCCCTGGCATTGAACTTATGAGTCGAGCCGGGAATGCCGTTTTTAGGCACCTGCGGATCAAGTGGCCCAATGCAAAATCCGTTAGCGTTTTTTGCGGTTCCGGTAATAATGCGGGCGATGGCTACATTATAGCCGGACTCGCACATGCCGTCGGCTTGAAAGTGATTGTTTACGCGGTCTCCGATCCTAATGACTTAAAAGGCAATGCGGAAATTGCCTATAAGGACTACATTAAGGACAAAGGAACGGTTCTGCCATTTGAAGCTGATGTGGAAACCAATGCCGATGTGGTGATTGATGCGTTATTAGGGACGGGGCTAAGCAAACCGATCACCGGGATTTACGCACAAGCTATCCAGTGTATCAACAAAAGCCGGGCGCATGTTATCGCTGTTGATGTGCCGTCCGGTTTGAATTCCGATACCGGCAGCATTATGGGGTGTGCGGTAAAAGCGGAATGTACGGTTACTTTTATCGGCTTGAAACAAGGTTTGTATACCGGTATGGCGGCTGATTATTGCGGGGAAATACTGTACTCGTCCTTAAGCGTACCTAAAGAAATTTTCCAGCATGTGGCGACAACAACTTATTGTGTCGTCAAAAAAAAATTTCCTCCTCGCGCCCGCAGTTCGCATAAAGGCAACCACGGGCATGTGTTGGTCATCGGCGGAGACCGGGGGTTTTCCGGCGCGGTGCGAATGGCTGGCGAGGCGGCATTACGGGKAGGCGCGGGCTTGGTCAGCATTGCCACCCATCCTGAACACGCTGCACTGCAGAATCTGGTCAGGCCGGAATTAATGTGCCATGGCGTGGAAAATACGGCGCAACTTTCGTCCTTGCTGGATAACGCCGATGTCATTGTCGTAGGCCCTGGGCTGGGGCAAAATCAGTGGGGGCTAGAACTTTTCACTGCCGCATTAAAATCCAATAAGCCATTGGTTATTGATGCGGACGGCCTGAATCTCCTGTCGCATGCCCCCGAAAAACGCACTAATTGGGTATTAACGCCGCATCCAGGGGAGGCGGCACGCTTATTGAATTGTGAAACAGCGACGGTGCAATATAACCGTTTTGCTGCTGCCGCTGCTATCCAAAGCCAATATGACGGCATTGTCGTCCTTAAGGGTTCTGGCACGCTGATAGCGTCAAGGGAGGAAACCGCAGTTTCAACAACGGGCAACCCCGGTATGGCATCAGGCGGTATGGGTGATGTGCTCGCCGGGGTGATAGCGGGATTAATTTCACAGGGTTTGTCACCCAAAGATTCGTCACAACAAGGGGTTTTTCTGCATGGCATGGCGGGTGACCTTGCTGCCGTGCAAGCAGGCGAAAGGGGGTTGTTGGCGAGCGACTTGATGCCGCATCTCAGGCAATTGGTCAATTAATGCAAAAATATTTACAGCATACGGAGGAAACCGAGCAATTGGGTGCCGAGTTGTATACGGCTTTGCCATCAAAATGTGTCGTTTATTTGCAGGGCGAATTAGGCGCAGGCAAAACGACTTTAGTTCGGGGTTATTTACGGGCAGCCGGATATGCTGGGACGGTCAAAAGCCCTACCTATAACTTAGTGGAAGAATATACGGTAGCGGGACAACAAATTTATCATTTTGATTTATATAGGCTTAACGATCCAGAAGAGTTGGAATGGATAGGCATCAACGACTATTTCAACCAAGATGGCGTGTGCTTCATTGAATGGCCGGACAAGGGCAAAGGCTTTTTGCCGAAGCCGGATAAGATAATTTCGTTAACTGTGCAAAGGGCAGGGCGGTTAGTAGATATTGCCGAATGTGACGAGCATCACAAAAATAATTAAAATATTTTTTGCCTAGCTATTTAAAAACAATAACATATTGCTATAATCTAATTAAGATTATCACTTTGTGGATTTGGGTATGTGGCGGCATAAGCAGTTTTTTTTTCTCCTTGTAGTTCTGGCAATCCCAATACCAGTGAGTTTTGCCCAGCAAATACATGTCAGTTCAGTACGTTATGTGGCTGCCCGTAACCAATCGAATGTCGTGTTGGCCGTTTCAGAGTCCCCGAAGCACCGGGTTTTCGTACTGGACAATCCCTCCCGTTTGGTGATCGATGTTAAAAATGCCCAAGTAGATAGAGGGCTAAGCCAACCTTCGGTATCCCATCCTTTGTTTGCGCACGTGCGTGCAGCCCCAAAAAATGGCTCTGATGTGCGGATAGTCATTGATTTGAAACAATCGGTTACTGCAAAAACCCATAAGCTGGCCACCAATAATTCAGACAATCGGCATTTAATCGTTAATTTGGTTGATAAAGACTCAACAACAGCGGCTAATACCGGCAGAAAAGTTTCAGAAAAGCTAACTAAACTTCAAGCGAACGACATTGAGGAACATATAGAAAAAGCGTCTACGTCATCATCCAAACATAAAACCAATAAGAAAGAGCGATTTATAGTGGCCATTGATGCAGGTCATGGTGGTGATGACCCAGGTGCGAGAGGGCCAAGCGGCACTCAAGAGAAACAAGTGACCTTAGCCATCGCAAAAAAACTGCAAGCCTTAATCAGTGGGCAGCCAGGAATGAAGGCTAAACTGGTACGAAAGGGCGATTACTACGTCGGTTTGCGAGAACGGATGAAAATTGCCCGTCAGGCTGGCGCCGATTTATTCATCTCTATCCATGCCGATGCGGTTAACAACCCGGATGTTCGAGGCGCGTCCGTTTACACTTTATCGAGAAATGGCGCTTCAAGTGAAGCCGCCCGATGGCTGGCGAATTCCGAGAACGCTAAAGAGAAAGTGGGCGGCGTTAATCTGGATGATAAAGATGAAGTGCTGGCTACGGTGCTTATGGATTTGTCACAAACCGCAACACAGCAAGCCAGTCTAAACCTTGCCGACAAAGTGCTGAAAAATTTCCACCACATAGGCGATTTACATTATGGCAGCGTCCAGAAAGCGGGTTTTGCGGTATTAAAATCACCGGATATTCCTTCCATATTGGTCGAAACAGCTTACATATCTAACCCGTCGGATGAGCTTAACTTAATGAGCGATCGCTACCAAACTAAAATGGCCCATGCGATTTTCAAAGGCATATTAAATTATTTTGAACAAATGGAACCGCTTGAAACCGATAGGGTGGCGAAATTATAGTAATGCAATTTTAAGGATTTTGTTATATGTTAAACACTTGCAGTTAAATTATTGAGGATTGTTAATGACAATTGACACTTTTTTTGAGTTCATCAACACCTACCCCGCGTGTTATTTTGTTTTAGGTCTTATGGTGGGATACTTTTTGCACGGGCTTGTAATAAACGGTTTTTCTTCAAAAACCCGCAGCAAACGTCCAAGCCGTTATGAAAGCAAAAAGACCGATTCCACAATTAAGCGATCAAATGTAGTGACTGAATCAAGTGAACCTTTCTTCTGAGTCGGTGTTTTGCGTTGCACAGTAATGCGCTAGCGTTTCTGAATAAAAATTGCTGTGCAAGCGGATTCCATACATGGCTTGATTCACACAACAAGCCCACGTCATGCCACGCACGGAATTAACGCCATTCCCCAATGAGGCCAGGAGAAGGATACTTAAAGCCTAGCGAGTAACGATTCCCCACCCGCTAACTATCCAGTTTTTATCCGGTCGTATAGAATGGCGTTTTAATTCCGGGCAATTCTATGCGCGTCCAAATACTCCCTGTCCAACTCATTAACCAGATCGCCGCCGGCGAAGTGGTCGAACGGCCTTCTTCTGTTGTAAAAGAATTGGTTGAAAATTGCTTCGATGCGGGGGCGACGTCTATCAGCATCGACATAGAGCAGGGTGGGGCGCGGCGTATTCGTATCAGAGATGACGGTTGCGGCATCGTGAAAGACGATTTGCCGTTGGCGCTGTCCCGCCATGCCACCAGCAAGATAGCGTCATTCGAGGACTTGGAGCGTGTTGCCAGCATGGGCTTTCGCGGCGAGGCTTTGCCCAGCATAAGTTCGGTCTCAAGGCTGACGTTAATCTCTCGCATTGCCCAAGCTGATTGCGCCTGGCGGGTGTCCACGGATGGCACCGAACAAGATTTCGACCTGCAACCCGATCCCCATCCGCAAGGCACTACCGTTGATGTCCGAGACTTGTTTTACAACACACCCGCCCGTCGCAAATTCTTGAAAACCGAGAAAACCGAATTTGCCCATATTGAGAGCCTGATCCAAAAAATGGCACTTAGCCGATTTGATATTGCCTTTTCCTTATCCCATAACCAAAAGGAGATTTTCCAATTACCTTTAGCGATGACAGAAGCCGAACAGCAACAACGGATTGCCGGGATTTGCGGTTCGGTCTTTTTGGATAATTCGATAAAAATCGATGTCGCTTCATCGGGCTTGCAACTGACAGGTTGGGTAGGATTGCCGACTTTTTCCCGTAGCCAACAAGACATGCAGTTTTTCTATGTGAACGGGCGCTTGGTACGGGATAAGCTGATCGCCCACGCCGTCAGGCAGGCGTTCCAGGATGTCTTATTTAATGGGCGACATCCGGTTTTTGTGTTGTACCTAACCCTTGATCCCGGCTTGGTCGATGTCAATGCCCATCCGGCAAAGTTGGAAGTTAGGTTTAGGGAAGGGCGGTTGGTGCATGATTTCCTGTTTTCGGCATTACACCGGTCATTGGCGGAAATCAGGCCAACGCCGCATATAGTTAAAATCGACCCTGATAGCCATCGTCCGTTTAATGCCATTAACCCTCACAAAGATTTGACGCCAACAGATGCCAACAATGCGTTAATCGGCCGTAACGGGACTTACTCGGCTTATTCCCCCATACAATCCGCATTGCCTTATCAAGTTGAGGAAACTATTCAAGCGTATGCCAAACTGTATGCTGGAACAGGTGTAATGGCTGAACAAAAACCAGAACAAGCCATGCAACAGGGTTTTCCACCTTTAGGTCATGCCATTGCCCATTTGCACAATATTTACATTTTGGCCGAAACCTGTACCGGTATTGTTCTGGTTGATGCCCACGCCGCCCACGAAAGGGTTTTGTATGAAAGGATGAAAATCCAAGCACAACAAGGTACTGTACCTAGCCAGCCTTTGCTGTTGCCCATCAAATTCAATGTCAGCCTAGCGGAAGCAGACATTACCGAACAAGCGGCGGAGTTGTTTACGGATTTAGGTTTTGAAATCAACCGTTCTGGGCCTGAAACCATTGTCGTCCGTTCTGTGCCTGCATTGATGAATAACACGGATATGGAAACCTTGATCCGTGACGTCATAGCAGACCTTGCCCAACATGGCTTAAGCCTACGGATGCAAGATCACGGTAACCACATCCTGGCAACAGTCGCTTGCCACAGCGCGGTACGGGCGCATCGTCGGCTTACCATCGACGAAATGAACGCTTTATTGCGGGATATGGAACGCACCGAGAATAGCGGTGTATGCAACCATGGTCGGCCAACCTGGGTGAAATTATCGACCAATGATTTGGATAAGTTTTTTTTGCGTGGGCAATAAGCTTAAATCAACCTCACTCTCATCTAACAGGGGGTGGGAGTGAATTAAATGCTTATATGCCACTCATCCCAGCCTTCTTCCTCAAGAGACAAGAAACAAATAGGCTGTATTGAAGTGACCTAGAACCATCAGCGTTGATATGAAGTGCTATACTCCTCAACAACTTAGCCAAACAAAAACAATAAACGAGAGAGCCAACAATTGCGATTTAATGCAGCAAATAAAGAAATAACGACTGCCCGCATTGACCGCACAGGGGAAACAAAGAACACATGAACCAACAAGCCTTATCCGCCTTCATTTGGTCGGTTGCCGACCTGCTGCGCGGCGATTACAAGCAATCCGAATACGGCAAGATCATCCTGCCGTTCACGCTATTGCGCCGTATGGATTGCATACTGGAAAAAACCAAGGCGGCGGTTCTTGCCGAACATCAAGAAAAATCGAACTTAGACCTGAACGCTGCACCGTTCTTGCTGCGACAATCGGGCTGCGGTTTTTACAATATTTCGCCTTTGGACATGAAAATATTGATGGGCGACCAAGACCATATCAAGGACAACCTGTTCTCCTATATTCAGGGATTTTCAGCAGAGACCCGGGATATTTTCGAGCGCTTTGAGTTTCACGCCCAAATTGATCGGCTCGATAAAGCCAAACTGCTATACCAAGTCACCGAACGCTTCGCCAATATCGACCTGCATCCCAATAAGGTTAGCAACGACCAAATGGGCTTGGCGTTTGAAGAACTGATCCGTAAATTTGCCGAAATTTCCAACGAAACGGCGGGGGAGCATTTCACCCCGCGCGAAGTCATTGACCTGATGGTTAACCTACTCTTTATTGAAGACAACGATGCCCTGGTAAAACCCGGCGTTATCCGCACCATCTACGATCCGGCGGCGGGTACGGGCGGCATGTTGTCGATTGCCGACCAATACATGACGGAACATAACCCGGATGCCCGCTTAATCATGTACGGGCAAGAACTCAACCCGGAATCTTACGCCATCTGTAAGTCCGACCTGCTGATAAAAGGGCAAAACGTCGCCAATATTGCCTTTGGCAACACCTTCTCCGAAGACGGCTACCCGCACCAAAAATTCGACTACATGCTCTCCAATCCGCCTTTCGGCGTGGAATGGAAAAAGGTCGAAAAAGAAATACGCAAGGAACACGAACAACAAGGCTTTAATGGCCGTTTCGGCCCCGGCTTGCCGCGTGTGTCCGATGGTTCATTGCTGTTCCTGCTGCACCTGATAAGTAAAATGCGTCCGGCCAATGACGGCGGCAGCCGCTTTGGCATTGTCCTCAACGGTTCGCCCTTGTTCACGGGCGGGGCAGGTTCAGGCGAAAGTGAAATCCGCCGTTATGTGCTGGAAAATGACCTTGTGGAAGCTATCATCGGCTTGCCGACCGATATGTTCTACAACACGGGCATATCAACCTATGTCTGGATACTCTCAAACCGCAAGCCGGAGCATCGCAAAGGCACGGTGCAATTAATTGATGCCAGTGGCTTTTGGCAGAAGATGCGGAAAAGTCTTGGCTCCAAGCGCAAAGAATTGTCGGATGACCATATCGCCGAAATTACCCGCCTGTTCGGGCACAACATCGAAGCCAGCGAGGCGTTGCCTCCCTCTCCCCGTGCGGGAGAGGGGTCGGGGGTGAGGGGGCGTAACAAACCCATTTCCCGTATCTTCAAAAACAGTGATTTTGGCTATCGCACCATCACCGTTGAACGCCCGTTAAAAGACGAGAACGGTAAGTTAATCTTAGGTGAAAAAGGCAAACTCAAAGGCAAGCCGCAACCGGATTCTAGTTTGCGCGATACCGAAAACATGCCGCTTAGCGAAGATGTGGAAACCTACTTCAAGCGCGAAGTGCTGCCCCATGCCCTTGATGCGTGGATAGACCACGACAAAACCAAAGTCGGCTATGAAATCCCGTTCAACCGACATTTTTATGTGTTCGAGCCGCCGCGTGAACTGGCCGAGATAGACGCGGACCTGAAGCAATGCACCGACCGGATTTTGAGCTTGATTCACGAGCTTTCAACATGACCTTAGCAAACGCCCGTGAGTTACGTAAAAACGCCACCGATTCTGAGCGGTTATTGTGGCAGCATCTTCGCGCTCATCGCTTGCAGGGTTTTAAATTCAAACGCCAGCAACCTCTAGGTTTATATATTGTCGATTTCGTCTGCTTTGAAGCCCGGTTGATTGTTGAGGCCGATGGCGGCCACCATGCAGAACAGGCAGAATACGATACTCGTCGTGATGATTGGCTACGTAGCCAGGGCTTTATCGTTTTACGGTTTTGGAATAATGATATTTTGACTAATATTGAAGGGGTGTTGGAAAGCATTCTTGAGGGTTGTCAGAATTCAAGCGCACCCTCTCCCCAACCCCTCCCCCGTCGAGGGGGAGGGGCTAAAGTGAATCCCGCAGGTCGCCAAAATACCCATCCCGACCAAACCGAAGCCCAATCCTCCCCTCTCCCCTTGCGGGAGAGGGGTCGGGGGAGAGGGGGCAAGGGCCTATGAGTTTTCCGCGTTACCCTAGCTACAAGGATAGTGGCGTGGAATGGCTGGGTGAAGTGCCGGAGCATTGGGAATTGAAGCGTCTTAAACGTAACCTGCGACTATTGACCGAAAAAACTGACCGACGTGGAAGCCCTGTTGCACTAGAAAATATAGAAAGTTGGTCAGGGCGTTTTATCCAGACTGAAACGACGTTTGAAGGGGAAGGGATTGCCTTTGAGCGTAGAGACATCTTGTTTGGGAAACTGCGTCCATATCTTGCAAAAGCATACCTAGCTGAAAGTGCAGGTGAAGCGATAGGTGACTTCCATGTTATGCGCCCTACAAAAGGCACAGACAGCCGCTTCTCACAGTATCAAATGCTAAATCGTGAATTCATTGCTATTGTTGATAGCTCTACATTCGGCGCAAAAATGCCCCGTGTTAGCTGGGATTTTCTAAGTAACATAGTTTTGACAACACCACCCATTTCAGAACAACAAACCATCGCCGCCTTCCTCGACCGCGAAACCGCGAAAATTGATGCGCTGATTGCCGAACAGCAACGGCTGATCGAACTGCTCAAGGAAAAGCGGCAAGCGGTCATTTCCCACGCCGTCACCAAAGGCCTAAATCCCAACGCACCGATGAAGGATTCAGGCATCGAATGGCTGGGCGAAGTGCCTGAGCATTGGGGATATGGTGCATTGAGTTACCTTTCTAAAATTGATACTGGATCAACCCCAGATAGAGGTAAGCCTGAGTATTGGAATGGTGACATTCCTTGGCTAAAAACAGGCGAGGTAAATTATGGGCTGATCACCAGTGCTGAAGAATACATTACTGAGACAGGATTAAATAATTCTTCAGCACGACTTGCGAATGAAGGTACTTTGTTAATGGCAATGTATGGTCAGGGCGTTACGCGAGGTAGAGTTGCGATTCTTGGAATTAAGGCTGCATACAACCAAGCGTGTGCAGCTATTTTTCTCAATGAGAGGCTCAATAACGAATATACACAGTATTTTTTTATTATGGCTTATGACTTCATAAGAGACACTGGAAATGAAACCAGTCAAATGAACTTAAGCTCTGGAATTATTAGCAAGATTAAAGTTTTATTGCCACCAATTAGAGAACAATTAGAAATTGTCGGCTATCTAAAAAAACAAACGACAAATCTGGATTTTTTACAAACCGAAGCCAAAACCGCCATTACCCTACTCCAAGAACGCCGCACCGCCCTAATTTCCGCCGCCGTAACCGGAAAAATTGACGTGCGAAGCCTGGTAGCAGATAAGACTTAAGCGTCGCACTTGCTCCCTCCCCCTCGATGGGGGAGGGCTGGGGAGAGGGTGTGGCTTATTATTCCCCCTCTCCCTAACCCTCTCCCACAAGGGGAGATGGGACTTTTTTGAGCGCACAGGTCAACAATCCGGGCATGATTGCCAAATCAAACAATACGGCTATAATACCTATATTAGCTAGTTGGAGAAAAGAACCATGCGTACCATGACCTCTGTCGAAGCCCAAAACCGTTTTGGGGAATTACTGGACGCGGCACAACGCGAACCTGTCACGATTACTCGGCGCGGCCGGCCGGTTGCTTATGTGCTGTCGCAACATGAATATGATGCTTTATCGCAAGCGCATGAAAAAACGAATAACCAAGCGGCGCAGGCAGCGGCACACGCGGCAATTGCAGCTTTTCGCGGTAAAGGCAAAGGCGGTGCGGTGGAACGCCTATTAGAGGATCGCCGGATTGATCGTGAACGTGAGGCATGAGCGGATTTTTACTGGATACCTCGGCATTATTGGCTTTGCGTGACAATGAACCAGGGGCGGATCGAGTCAGCGAGCTATTGCAAAAAGCCCAAGATGGTGATTTGACTTGTTACGGCTGTTTCATGACGCTAATGGAAGTGTTTTATCGTGTCTGGAAAGATGAGGGTGAATTAGCGGGACGTGAGTCTTATGCTGATTGTCTTGCTTTGCCTATTCAATGGTTTCACGAATCGCCTGAATTGTTGATACGTGCTGTATCGATAAAAGCGACACAACGGATGTCTCTAGCCGACTCCTGGATAGCCGCGGTCGCACTGGAAAATAGTGCTGCCTTAGTGCATAAAGACCCGGAATTTGAAAATTTGCCGGGCTTACTTGAAGAACGCTTGCCTTATAAATAAAGGACGTTTGATGACCCTGCACAAAGAAATCC
Organism: Methyloglobulus morosus KoM1; assembly: GCF_000496735.2. Lineage (GTDB taxonomy): Bacteria > Pseudomonadota > Gammaproteobacteria > Methylococcales > Methylomonadaceae > Methyloglobulus > Methyloglobulus morosus. The sequence continues at coordinate 3,759 of NZ_AYLO01000015.1, read as the reverse complement.
ATTTCGAAAACGAAATCTGCGACCATCTAGCCGCTAACGGCTGGKTTTATTCACAAGGCGACGCGGCCAATTATGACCGGACACGGACGCTGTTTCCGCCCGACGTGATTGCTTGGGTGCAAGAAACCCAACCGAAGGCATGGGAGGCTTTGCAAAAGAACCACGGCGCACAAGCGGCGGATGTGTTGCTGGGACGGCTGCGGGATTCCATAAACCAACGCGGCACGTTAGACGTTTTACGTCATGGCATTGAACTGCTCGGCTTGCGGCAACCGCTCGCGCTTGCCCAATTCAAGCCGGCTTTGGCTATGAATCCCGACATTCTCACCAAATACGCGGCTAATCGGCTGCGGGTCGTGCGGCAGTTGCGTTATTCGCTGCATAACGAAAACGCGCTGGATTTGGGATTATTTTTGAATGGGATTCCGGTTGCCACGGCGGAGCTAAAAACCGACTTCACCCAATCGGTTGAGGATGCCATTGACCAATACCGCTTTGACCGTGAGCCGCGCCCAAAGGGGCAGGGGAGCGCCGAACCCTTATTGTCTTTCCCCAATGGGGCATTGGTGCATTTCGCGGTCAGTAATAGTGAAGTGTCTATGACCACGCAGTTAGAAGGAGCGGCAACGCGCTTTCTGCCATTCAACCGTGGCGACAATGGCGCGGCTGGTAATCCGCCGAATTTGCGTGTTACACCCTCACCCCAGCCCTCTTCCATCAAGGGAGAGGGAGCAACGCCGGAAACTCCCCTCGCCCCTGGCGGGAGAGGGCTGGGTGAGGGGGAACGACACTACGGTCATCGCACCGCTTATTTGTGGGAAGAAATCTGGGCGCGGGATAGCTTACTGGAGATACTAGGCCGTTATCTGGTCACGCAAAAAGACGAGAAAAAGCAGATTAAGAAAGTTATTTTCCCGCGTTTTCATCAGTTGGATGCCACCCGCAAGCTGCTGGCGGCGGTGCTGGCCGAAGGGCAGGGCGGTAAATACCTGATCCAGCATTCTGCGGGTTCAGGCAAAACCAATTCAATTGCATGGTCGGCGCATTTCTTGGCCGATTTGCACAGTGCCAGCCATGAAAAACTGTTTGATACCGTGTTAGTGGTTTCTGACCGTACCGTGCTGGACGACCAGTTACAGGAAGCGATTTTCGATTTTGAACGCACGGCTGGTGTGGTTGCCACCATCAAAGGCGAGAGTGCCAGCAAAAGCGGCGAATTGGCGGCGGCGCTGTCCGGTGGCAAGAAAATTGTAGTCTGCACCATCCAAACCTTCCCATTCGCGCTCAAGGCTGTGCAGGAGTTGGCCGCAACCCAAGGCAAGCGCTTTGCCGTGATCGCCGATGAGGCGCATTCTTCGCAAACGGGCGAAGCGGCGGCCAAGCTGAAAGCCGTGTTATCGGTGGAAGAATTGCAGGATTTGGCAGACGGCGGCGAAGTTAGCACCGAAGACCTGCTGGCCGCGCAAATGGAAAACAGGGCGGCGGAAAGCGGCATTACCTATGTGGCATTTACGGCCACGCCCAAGGCCAAAACCCTTGAACTATTCGGGCGACTCTCGAATCCCGATTTGCCAGCCAGTGCGGACAACCTGCCAGCGCCGTTTCATGTGTATTCGATGCGGCAAGCAATTGAGGAAGGCTTCATCCTCGATGTGCTGCAAAATTACACGCCTTATAAACTGGCTTTCAAGCTCGCCCATGACGGCAAAGAACTGGATGATAAGGAGGTCGAGCGCAACGAAGCCCTCAAGGGTATTATGCGCTGGGTTAGGCTGCATCCCTACAATATCAGCCAAAAAGTGCAGGTCGTGGTCGAGCATTTTCGTGAAAATGTCGCCCCACTCTTAAACGGCAAGGCTAAGGCAATGGTGGTGGTCGGTAGCCGTGTTGAAGCGGTGCGCTGGCGGTTGGCGATTGAGTCCTATATCAAAAGCCCAAGGCTATAAAATCGGCATATTGGTTGCGTTTTCCGGCGAGGTCAACGATAGCCAATCGGGTGCTGACCCGTTCAGCGAAACCAGTAAAACCATGAACCCGAACCTTAAAGGGCCGGGTATCCGTGAAGCCTTTGACACGGACGACTATCAAATCCTGCTGGTCGCCAACAAGTTTCAAACCGGATTCGATCAACCCCTGTTATGCGGAATGTATGTAGATAAACGGTTGGCGGGTATTACGGCGGTGCAAACCCTGTCTCGTCTCAATCGCGCCTATCAGGGCAAAGATACTACTTATGTGGTGGATTTTATCAATGATCCCGAAGAAATCCTGAGTGCCTTCAAAACTTACTATGAAACCGCCGAATTATCCGGTGTTACCGATCCGCACCGGGTTTATGACTTGCGTATGAAACTCGATGCGGCAGGATTCTATGATGAATTCGAGGTCAATCGTGTGGTTGAGGTGGAATTCAACCCGAAGGCGAAGCAAAGCGATCTTGCCGGAGCGTTAGAGCCTGTTGTCTCGCGGATATTGCATCGTTACAAAGCCGTTCAAGACAGGAAGAAGGCGGCCATTGCCAAAGAAGATGACAATGCCGCCGAAGATGCACACAACGAAATGGAAGCGCTTAACCAGTTCAAGCATGATATGGGCGCATTCCAGCGTATGTATGCCTTCCTGTCCCAGATATTTGATTATGGCAACACGGCTATTGAAAAGCGTTATATCTTTTATAAACGCTTAATTCCGCTGTTGGAATTCGGGCGGGAACGTGAAGGCCTTGACCTGTCTAAAGTGGTGTTGACGCACCATAACCTAAAAGCCGAGGGAAAGCGGACATTAGCCCTGGTCGATGGTGAATACCCAAAACTGACACCAATGGAAGGTGCTGGCAGCGGTCAGGTGCAGGAAAAAGAAAAAGCCTATCTGGCTGAAATCATTGCCAAGGTGAACGATTTGTTTGAAGGAGAATTGTCCGATGACGACCAGCTTATCTATGTTAATAACGTCATCAAAGGCAAATTGCTGGAATCGAAAACCCTGGTGCAACAAGCCGCCAACAACACCAAACAACAGTTCGCTATCTATCACATGAGCTAATGAACGCCATTATGGATGCCTTGGCTGCACATAGCACGATGAGCAAACAAGCGTTGGAATCCGAAAAGGTTCGCGTTGGATTAAAGGATATTTTGCTTGGTCCTGGGCAGCTTTATGAGGCGTTGAGGGAACGGTCGAGCGAAAGTATTGAATAGTGAAGGCAATTATTTGTAGAATAGTTTCCTTTAAGGGGCTTATAAAAACAAGTGGTTGATTGGGAAAATCAACAATATTACGCTCAAATTCTTCGCATAAGAATGTAGTCTATATGAATAATTGCAAAATAATGTAGACAATAGTATATGTTTTGAATACCATCGTATCGTAAAACTTTAATTGTCATTTTGGGGTTTTGCGTGAATTCAGAATATGAATCTACAACAGAACCAAGTTACCCGGTTCGCAAAGTAAAAGGACTTACTGGAACAGGTTATGCCGACCTGAATAGTTGGCCAACCCTTGATGAAGGGGCGCTTGAGGAAAAAAACGCAATATTTTTTTATTAAGTTTTTCTCTAAGATCATAATGTAGAGCCAATATTGTCTGCATTGCACCGACAGCCCCAAACCCATAATTGTCTACCTTAATTGCTTTAGTTCTTGTATATGGATTTATATGCTGCCCAGGCACTAAGCCTCGCCAACCATAAATTAATCCATCGGGATGAGTCAGAAGACATCGTTCTTTGATTAAGCGATGTATGTGTTTTAAACCAAT
>NZ_AYLO01000014.1 GCF_000496735.2 Methyloglobulus morosus KoM1 | reverse complement strand
GTTGCCAGGCATGGAACCGGTTTGCCAGCCAGCCCGACACTATTAGAAATCTGTGTACCCGACAGTGGGCTTTATTAATATAAGAAACTATTGGCATTGGTATAACACCTTTTATTAGACACCTATTTTGTAGGTTTTTGCTGATTTTTTAGGTTAAAACTAACCATTCTATGAAATGATGAGAAATCGCAGGCTCAATAAAGCGTCGTGACACACAAACAAGTAATTATTATGGCAGTTTTAAAAACCGAAACAGGAAGTCAAGTGCTAACTATTTTGATAACTCATTGAAAAATAATAACAACCTCTACTGCTCATAAGATATGAATTTTGTGCTACGAGATATATTTTTATATATCAATAGGTTATAGCAATCTTTACTACTGATCTTAAAATCGATATTTGGTCTGAAAGCCTTGTTACACGCTGCTTTCAGGGGTGTCACTGGACAAACCGGGCTTTTGGTCAAATACCCCCTTATTGGTCGTTGCGAATGGTTTGAGGTTGCTCCAGCCCAAAAATGTTGCTTACAAATAGTCCGATCAAATTATTTACTACTTAGATGGTATCGAGTTTGCTTGCTAGAAAGGAATGGAATATATGAGTTGAGGCTTAACCCGGTTTTCTGTTCCATTGCACCTCAAACCCCAACAACCTGTATTGGTTTTGTTTTACTTTCCGATATGAGCGCTCGCCAATTTGATTAGCCCATAAACTGCTAAAGATATAGGTATTATGGAAATAAATTGATGTGATTACTTTTCATTTGTTTTTCGTCCGACAGTAATGGTTGCGCCCATCATAAAGCTTTAGGCTGATTTTACAATTTCGGGGGTTGGTCAATAATAGCCAATTTGAAACGAAGGTATACCAATACCGAAAAGTTCCAGTATAAACTTTCCGCCTGCCAGGGCAACCAGCAGCACAGTCGCAACCGACATGGCACAAACCCAAGCGATATGCCGTCGCTCATGGAAGCTTCGATGTTCAGTCAGGCTAATGAAAAACGGGATGGCACCGATAGGGTCCACCACTGACAATAGCCCGGCCAGCAGTTTGAAGTATTCTTCTAATTCTACCATTCTCGTTATTCCAAGCCAGTGTCATAAGGTCGTAAAGTCTTTATCGTGAGGGATATGATGGGCGGTAAGCCTGGTTATCATTGTCTGAAACTCGTTAAAAAGCGTTGCCGCCCCATCCTTCGATAAATCCACCAAGGGTTTTCGGCAGGATCCTACTTTCATGCCCGCACGGTTCATTATCGCTTTGATAGGTGCCGGATTTGAACCTGTTTGGAGTAAAGCGCGACAAAATCCATGGATAGTATGCATGATAATCCTGGACTTATTCATATCCGAGCGCATGAAACTGGCCACCAGTTCGTCCATCACACGGGGCATAATGTTAGCCGCCACAGAAAACACACCGACCCCTCCTACTGAAAGAATGGGTAAAGTCAGCGAATCATCGCCGGAAAATACCGCAAAGGGCCGGTCAAGCCCGGAAGATCGGTAGACAACCTCAGTAATTTGGTCAAGGTCGCCGTTAGATGCCTTTAACCCGGCTATTGACGGACACTTTTCGCAGAGTTCCATGATGAGGTCGACCCCAAGATTGATTCCGGTTCGGCTGGGTATATTGTAAAGGATGAGCGGGATACCCACTTTATCCAGTTCCTGGAAATGCGCCAGTATACCTTCAGGGCTTGGCCTATTGTAATACGGTGTACCACCAGGCAGGCATCGGCGCCAAGTTTGGCCGCGCGCTCCGTCAACCTAAGCGCTTCCCGCGTGCTGTTCGAACCGGTTCCGGGAATAACTTTAAGGTTTGTATTTCGGGAGGCCTCAATCACAGTTGACACTACCTCATCCCATTCCTCATCAAACAGGGTCGGCGATTCGCCGGTAGTGCCGCAAGGCACAATCGCCGCTGTTTTGCTGTCGGCGTGCCATTTGACAAGTTCTGCGAGTTTTTCCCTGTTGACAGATTGCTTGGCATCATCAAGAAAAGGGGTAACTAGCGCTGCAACAGAGCCATTCAATAATTCCATGGTTTTTCTACAATAAATAGTGGACGAAACAGAATATATCAATCGGTAGCATCTAGCTGCTCATGCGTTTAGAATCACCAAGGGCTCTCGTGTGCCCTGCTTGCCAATGCCGAGCCGATTCATCGTCGATAATACTGCCCAAACCGGTTATCCTGGAATTCGCTCAACTTAAAACTTTCCTGGGTCACAAAACCGCGGTAAAGATCAGTTTGACCGAGCACTAGGTCAACGACCGCACAGAGCCCGGCAGCCGTGGTGATTTGGATGGCAGACCACACTTTGCCCGCGATGGTTTGCGGATATATCTTCTGTACGTAGTTTTCCTCGTACAGCTTGCCGTTTTGTTTGCCGGCCACCGCCACATAGATTAGCACGACATCCTGGACGGTTTTAGGAATTACGTTTTCAAGGATGCGTTTGAGCGTATCCCGGTCCTTGTTGAGTTTGAGGTCATTCATTAAAAATAAGATTTTCTCTCGATGGCCGGGGTAGCGCAGTGTTTTGTAATTCAGTGTCTTGACACGGCCATCGTAGCTGTCGGCAAGGGTGCCCAGGCCACCCGACGTATTGAAGGCTTCGTATAACAGGCCGTCCATTTCCACCGTTTCGTAACCTTCCAGGGGCATCAGGGTGACTTCGTGGCCGTCCTGTATGCCGTAACAGACGTTGCCGCATTCGTTGATCAGTCCATCGGTGGACCAGGTGAGGGAATATTTGAGGGCATTGCTCGGATTGACCGGCAACGCACCCACACGCAACATCACTGTATCCAGCTCATCGAAGTGGGTCATCAACTCATTGGCGACGATGCTGATAAAGCCGGGGGCCAGGCCGCACTGGGGAACAAAAGACGTTTCGGCGCCCTGGCTGAGCTTTTGCACTTGGCCGGTGACGGCAACGTCCTCGGTGACGTCGAAATAGTGTAGGCCGAGTTCGCGCGCAATTTCGGCAATGGGCGGATTGCAGTAATAGGGTAAGGCGGAAACGATGGCTTCAATCGGGTGCGTTTTGAGATAGAGGGCTAAGTCGGCCTTGTTTGTTACATCCAGGTGAAGGATACGTAGATACTGCCCCCCGATGTCCGCATCGATGCGCTTAAGTGCAGCGGCATCGTTGTCGCAAAGGTGAATCGAATAGTCTCCCGACTGTGCGAGCAAGCTAGCGATTGAAGAGCCAATAACGCCAGCGCCCAATATTAGTATATTCCGCATAAAGCTCCTGCTGTGTTGTTCTTGTGAATGAGTTGGAAAACGGTCGATGGGGTCGAAATAATAGGGGGCAGGTCGAGGCCATGCAGGTTTGGCTTTCGTTCAACACGGTGGGACGTCCCATCGGGAAAGGCCGAGCAAAGAAGCAGGGTTAAGTTGTATTTTTTAGATATTTATTACTATTTTTGCACAAAGAGCCGAACAATTGCGGCGGCTCTTTGGTGTGAAACTTCGAAACCGCGCCGCTTAGATCATACGTTCAGCGCAATTAGCCAGTATCTCCGCCTCACAGAATGTTTCTTTAGAATTTCCCGCAATGCTTTTCGGCAAACAGGTTTGGTACTGTTTAAATCCCGCCTGCGAAACAAACATGACCTCAATGTCAGGAATGCCGCAGAGATATTTCAAAAGACTCAGTGCAGCAGAACCACTCGATTTAATATAGATTCTCGGCTTCTCACACTGATTTTTTATAAACTTCGAAAGCTCATTGAGTCCCTCCATCGTATTATTGAATCGCCGAAAAAATACGGTTTTTCCCTCGCTACGCTGGACGAGCAGCCATGCGTTTTCATCATTATCAAGACCAAAATAGGTTTGGGGCGTCATACAGTTTTTTTCACCTTGTTGTTAAGACACGTATATCCTAATGAATTCCGCATAAAATTTATGTAAAGAATTATGGTTGCTGCGTAAAAAATGCATAAAGACAGCCCAGCCGTGAAGAGTAAGGCCAGCATGGGCAATCGGGTAATTTTGGCCTTTTGGGAGATCCCCGTAACCCCTTCTTTCATCGATTTCAGGCCATACCAATGGTTAAAACCATTATATTCAAGCAAAATAATCGGTAGCACCGAACCAATCTATCGTATTTTGATTTGCCGGGGCCGGCTTTTCACTGTCCAGCTCGTCAAGGACATATTCCATGCCATAAAATTTGCCATTATCGAAAGCTTGGTTCATCGATTCGATAAGATTACTGTACTGGACATTGGGGTTTTGGTTAACCATCATTTACCTTCCTTTTTCGTGGATTGATTTACAGAAACTGATATTACGGCAGGTAAACGAAAAATCATTAACTTACGAAGCAAAAAAATTGTAAATTATTGATAGTTATTGATGTATGCTTGGCATCAGTTGCTATGACAAGTCTATCTTATTAAATTACCCATAAAATTTTGGTAAAGAGTTGCAGTAAACCTATAAAGATTTTATAAAAAATCGGATGACGAGAGTAATGCCAAGGTGTAGATAAGCCTGATATTTGATCGTTTGTGGGATTAATCAATGAACATGAAAGCGATGCTACACATTGTAGCGACGTATAAACATTGATGCCTGCAACCAATCGATTGCATTTGTGCGCACCAGGCCGTCAACCATAATTGTCTGGGGCTTGTGATTAAGAGCCGGATTCATGCCAGACCCCACAAAGTTGCCATTCGATATTCAAGTATTTTAGGCGGCAACACCTTTGATCCTTCCGTTGGGAGGCATAGGTCTTACCTAAACCCGCCATCACACCAAAAAAATAACTCCAGTCGAACTTGCTGGGTATTGGCCCTATCCCTCGCGTGCCAGATGAGCAAATCATCAGGAACAGGACTTTCGAATTCCTGGTTGTTATTTCTCACATCGCGTGCATTTTAAATTTAAAGCCAACCAGTCCTTTTCAAGCGCAAATACAGTAACAAACTGCCCAACGCCACACCTCCGACCACCAAAGGATAACTGTATTCCCAATCTAGCTCCGGCATGTGCCTGAAATTCATTCCGTACCAGCTAAATATCATCGTAGGTATCGCCAGGATTGCTCCCCAGCCGGCCAGCCGCTTGACGACTTCGTTTTGTCGCACCGTTTCAAAGTTCAGATGCACCTGCATCGCTGCGACCAACATCTCGCGCATGCCGTGGATCGTCCGATCAATGCGTTTAATGTGATCGGCAATATCGCGGAAATAGACTCGCACATCTTTAGGGATAACCGCGTTATGGAGGCGCATCAGCTCATTGCAGATATCCATTACCGGCGTAATGGCACCCTCCAGCAGCAGCAACTCGCGCTTCAGCCCGTAAAGGTCTTCCATGGTCTGACGGCTGGGGCGGAATTGAAAAATTGCCGACTCCAGCACATCGAACCGTGCCTGTAAACCGTCTATGACCGGCACATAATTATCGACGATAAAGTCCATGATAGTATACAAGGCATAGCCTGGCCCTTTGGCCAGTTTCTGCGGCATGGACTCGCAACGTTTTCTGACATCGCTGTGACTGCTCGAATAACCGTGCCTTACCGTAACCAGGAACCGCGGCCCCAGGAAAAAATGGGTTTCACCGAATTCGACCTGACTACCCGCAATATGGGCGGTATGCATCACTATGAACAAGGAGTCGCCGTATTCCTCGATTTTCGGACGCTGATGCGCAGAGCAGGCATCTTCTATTGCCAAGTCATGCAGCCCGAATTCCTGCTGGATCTTAGCCAACAGCCCGCTATCCGCCTCCCGTAATCCCAGCCAGACAAAGGTGTTTTCCCGTTTTAGTACTTCGCTAATACCATCAATCGTCACATCGCCAATACTGAGGCCATTTTGGTAGGCGACGCACCTCATAATCATGCGGTTATCAATTTTATCTGACAAATATGCCTACCTCTTTTGGCCTGGAGTCTTAGCCTTACCAATAATTTTTGCGTTTATTATATGAATGACTAAAGCAGGTCTTGCTCCAGGCAATAATTGCATCCTTGTTTTTATGGGACGGATCTCCTTGATTTTCAGGTAATACCAATTCCAATAAGCTGTTATTTGAATCCCCTCGACCTAACCTTCTCCTGCTGGAGAAGGGATAATATGCGGACTTATTGGAATTGGTATAACCACCTCCTTGCTCGAAAGGATATATTTTCACTCTTTAAGTCGATAACCAATGCCTGATTCGGTTAATAAAAATTTCGGCTGAGTTGGGTCGGCCTCCAATTTTTGGCGAAGCTGGCTCATATAGATACGCAGATAATGGGCATTTTCCTGATAAGAAGGCCCCCAAACTTCTTTGAGGATTTGCTGATGGGTCAACACCATGCCCGCATGCTTAACCAATACCGATAGCAGCCGGTACTGTATTGGGGTAAGATGGATTTCCTGGCCATCTACGGTGACTATCCTGTTGTGTAAATCCACTTTTAGGTTGGCGCTGATAAACACTTCGGACTGTCGTTGTTCCGGTGTCCTGAGCGAATGCCGGAGCGCAACCCGTATCCGTGCCAGCAACTCACCGAAACTGAAGGGTTTGGTCAGGTAATCGTCGGCACCGGCATCCAACGCTTCGATTTTTTGTTGTTCGCTGCTGCGGGCCGAGAGGATGATAATCGGCAGATCAGTCCAGCCGCGTATTGCCTTGACCACTTCGACACCATCCATATCCGGCAAACCCAGGTCGAGTATAAGCAAATCCGGTTTCCGTGTATTGACTTCAATGATGCCCTGCTTGCCCGTTTCTGCCTCATATACCGAGAATCCCTGGGAATTGAGGCTAGTGCGTAGAAAACGACGGATGGAAAAATCGTCTTCGATGACAATGATAACGGGATCGGTTTTTGTCATGGCACACTGGCTATTAATTTAACATTCTTCTGTTTCCATGATCGGCTGAGGCTGATCAGCTGGCAGCTCAAATGTGAACACAGCGCCTCCGCCCGGCCTATCTTGGGCATGAATATGGCCGCCGTGGCTTTCAACAATGGCACGGCAGATCGCCAGCCCCAACCCGACCCCACTCTGCGCAGCTTCGTGCCGTGTTTGGTAAAACTTTTCGAACAGGCGGTCTTCTAAACCTTTCAGTATACCGGGCCCACGATCGGCGACTGAAATTTCAACGGTTTTTTCCAAAGTTTGGGCGGTTATCTCCAATTCGCTTCCGGGTGGCGTATAGCGTACCGCATTTTCAACCAAGTTGATCAATACCTGTTCAATCATGACGGCATCAGCATAGACCATTGGCATTCCCGGCGGAAGCTTGACTTTGAGCGGTCGGCCGAGCAATAATTTTTTCAATCGGGTCAGTACCGTACCGATAATTTCATCCAACGGAAGCCACTGTTTGTTTAGGGTCACCATGCCAGCGTCGAGCCGGGCCATATCCAGGATGTTATTGACGAGATTCGACATGCGTTCGGCTTCTTCGACAATAGCGCGGTTGAGTTCCTGCTTATCTTGTGGCTGCAGGTTCCCTTCGTCTTCGGCCATGGTGCTGGCCGAACCGATGATGGTCGCCAGCGGGGTACGCAAATCGTGGGATATGGCACTGAGCAAGGTATTATGCAAGCGTTCGGATTCAATTTGTAAGTGAGTGATTTTGGCCTGCTCCGCAAGGCAGACCCTGGCCACTGCTTGGCCGATCTGCCACAAAAAAGTTTCCAGCAGTTTTTGTTGTTCCGGCAGAAATATTCGGCGCAGGTTGACCGGTAACAATGCCAACACTCCCAGCACCTTGTCTTCGTTATGGATCGGAAAATAGATGGCTGCAGCACCCGGCAAGGTATTGGTGCCTTGGCCAGCCATTTCATTATGGTCGAAAACCCATTGTGCGACACTGAGGTCGGTGCCGTGCAATGACTCTGGAATGCCCTTATGTTTAGGATAAACTACCCGACCATTGCTGTCTGGAAATAGTATGACATTTCGGCTGCTGAATTCTGAATGCAGGTGGCGAACAGCGGTAAGGACGATTTCTTCTTCGGTTTGGCTATTGGCCAGATCTTTAGTCATCGCATAAAGCGCCGCAGCGCGCCTTTCCCGGTGAAAAGCCACTTTTGCCTGAGAGCGAACATTGGCCATCAAATTGCTGATGACGATCCCTATCACTAACATAGCCACCAGTGTGATCAAATATTGGCTGTCGGCCACCGAAAAGCTGTAATAGGGTTGTACGTACACAAAATCGAAGATACCGACACCCAACACTGAAGCAAAAATCGACGGCCCGCGCCCAAAGCGCGTCGCGACAAACACCACGCCAAGTAAAAACACCATCACCAAGTTGACAAGTTCCAAGCGACCGGACATGAGGTGGGCAATAAAGGCGCAGGCCAGCATGATGAAGCCAGCCCAGCCATAGCCCTGATAATAACCCTTTTTTCTAGCTGCAGTCCGTTGCCGCAAGCCCGGTAATGGACTGAACTGATCCAACTTGGATCTCTCCACCGACTTTGGGCTACCCAGCAGGTATATGCTTATATTGTGCGCCTGGCTAATCAATGTATCGACAACCGATCCTAGTAGCAAACGTTTCAAGCCACGGCGCATGGGTTTGCCCAACAAAATTTTGTTGATGTTGCGTTCACGGGAAAAACGGATAATCGCTTCACTCATCTCAGGTGAGCTGAGGGTAACAGTTTCCGCACCGAGCTGTTCCGCCAGCCTCAGAATACGCAGGACACCGTCGCGATTTTCCGCCGATAACCTTTGCAATTGTGGGGTTTCGACATAAACGACGATCCATTCGGCACGCAAGCTGGTAGACAGGCGTTTGCCGGCACGTACCAAACGTTCTCCCAAGACACTATTAGGGCCGATGCACACCAGAAGCCGTTCACTCACCTGCCAGATTTCGCGGATCGCATTATCTTCCCGGTAATCCTGCATCTGGGCATCGACGCGGAAGGCAGTTTGCCGCAAAGCGAGTTCGCGCAAAGCAATCAGGTTGCCTTTGCGAAAGAAATGGTTGATTGCTTCCTGGGCTTGTTGCGGTAAATATATCTTGCCTTCCTTGAGACGTGTCAATAACTCATCGGGTGGCAAATCCACCAACTCAACTTCGTCAGCATCTTCGAACACGGTATCGGGCACCGTCTCCCAAACCCGTATACCTGAAATCTGGCCAATGTCGTCATTGAGACTTTCCAGATGTTGGACATTCAGTGCCGTGTAGACATCGATGCCAGCATCCAGCAGTTCTTGTACATCCTGCCAACGTTTAGGATGCCTGGAACCCGGCGCATTGGTATGCGCCAGTTCGTCAACCAGGATGACAGCAGGCCGACGTTTGAGCGCGGAATCGATATCGAACTCCTGTAGGATTGTGCCTTTATAGTCGATTTTCCGGGTAGGCAGCACTTCCAAACCATCCAACAGGGCCAAGGTTTCTTTGCGGCCATGGGTTTCTACTATGCCAACTACCACATCAAGGTTTTCAGCACGGCGTTCCCGTGCCGCCAGCAGCATTGCAAAGGTCTTGCCGACGCCCGCCACAGCGCCGAAAAAAATCTTCAACTTACCACGTTTGGCCTTGGCTTTCTCACGCTCGACACGGGCGAGCAATTCGTCTGGATTGGGGCGTTCAACGTTCATGGCTACTTCCCATTTTTTGGTATCATGTATGTGTACAGTAATATCAGCTAGGTTAGACTAACCGGCTTTCCCTGATCGAAGCACAATGATTATTATTTCCATGTGTTCGTGCAATCGGATCAATTCATATTTCGAGGTTTCATTCAAAAACACCCATTGTGGAATGTGATCCAGTCGGTACGGATTTTGTCCCAATCCTGGATGGCCAAACCATATGAGGTGAACAGTTCGCGAATCTGATGCGAATCCCATTTTAGGACATCCTCTAGAATGGGTATCAACACGCTGACCGCGTTGTCACAGAGCACAGTCCGGTTGGCGATGCGGCCAATGGATTTCGTCTCCGATACGGCAATGGTGTGGCCGTCTCGGCTATTCACGTCGTGCATGACGTAAAGATCGGAGCTGCCATCGCCGACATAGATGACCCGATCAGGGCTCATTTGGAGCTTAAGCTCCAGCTCCTGGAGAACGGCAACCTTACCGTAACCCGCCGGTACGCGAAGTACCGAGCCTATTTCACCTGTTTCAGGATCGAACTCCAATTGGGTACCAAACACGTTCTCCGGCGGAACAATACCTTCGAGCGCTGAGCACACAACTTCTCTAGGTCCGGCAGAGATCACGAAGAAATGAAAGCGGTTTCCGGCCAAACCTTCGTTCAAGATTTCGGCTAACAATTTGACATCGTCTTTTAACCGGACGCGTTTGCCCGCTTCAATGAGGTGTTCGCGACGGACACTGCGGAATGCAGGGTCGTGCCGCAACAAATACGCCAGCTCGGCACCCTGATGAACAAGGGTAGCACACGCGAGTCCCGTGACTTTCTCCTTGTAGTCGGAAATGCCCAGCATCTCTGCCAGTACATAACCTGAATCGTTGAAACTTAACGTCTGGTCGAAGTCGCTGGCCACAAGGTATTCCGTTGTTGTATCGGGCTTGTTCGTTGTCAAATTCATGTTGCTTATGCCTTTATGAAGAAAAGATGGCTTTTTTTGAATTGTAATATCGTCAACATGGTGCTTCGCCTATAGATAAAGAGATGCTATGTCGTCAAACCCCTATGGCTTCTTTATACGTGGGTACAGCTTTTCTTACCTCGTCGCTTTGGATTGCCGGGCTTGAACTGACTCCTGTAGGGTAGCCAGGATTTCCTGGCATTGTGAAGAAATAATCCATTGCTTTCCCAAGGATAGTTCTGACGACTTGACATTCGTATTCATCCGGGAAAGCCTTAAAACTTCATTGGTCAGTTCCATGAATTGCAAGTAAGCCTGCTCGGCATTCTTCAAATCTTCACCGTCACTGGAACTGGCGACACGACTAAGCGCCGCAAGAGCGTTCCTGGCTGATCCGTCATAAGCCTTAATGCGTTGTTCAATTTTATCCATCGCCTGGTCGTCCGCTTCCTCAATATGAGGCTTATGAAGCGTATAAATGTTCAGGCTGGCAGTGAGCGCTTCATAAGCAACCATCGCAGTTTCACTGCACTGTTTGCCCGTTTTGTTGTGCTGGATTATACGGCTCAAGCTCTCTTCAAACCGCGCCATTTCCTGGGCGCATTGCGTTGAGGATATTTTTTGGGCCTTGAGGTTGGTGTTTTGGACGGCTAGGTCCAGGATCGTTTCGTCCAATTTTCTGTATTGCGTCCAGCAAGCATTGAACTCATTTAACAGCTCTGCCTCACGTTGAAATTCGTCCTTATGGATGATGGATTCGATTTCCTTCCGGTTTTTTTCCACGCTATCGGTTGCTTGGCGGGCTTTGGCGGCAAACGATTCCGATTCCTCATCGGTTATGGCCATGACAGCGTTTTTTTCGGACTCAATGGCTTCCAGAAGATGGATTCGCATTGAGGATAATAAATTGCCTTTAATAGACTTTATTTCAAATGGATTGTAATCCACCTTATAAACGGCGCTATAGAGCGTGAATCCCCCCAGGACAGCAAACGTCATTAACCAGGGCAATAACGCATAAAATCTATTGGTCTTTTGTTCCACAATTCAGCCTATCACTTTATTTAACTCCCGGTTTATACGGGCTTTTTGATCGATGACAACTGTTTCTCCAGTGCTTCTATGTGTTCATGCAATCGAGCCAACTCAGCGAGAATCCGGTCTTCTCCGGTTTGAATGCGACCTGCCTCCCATTCGATATTCCGCATGTCAACTCCCAGTACATCCATATTTTTGCCGATCAGGGACACCGAAACCAGGGCGGTGAACAGCGAAAAAAACACTAATCCCAACAAAATCAGCCCCGCCGCCAGCAAACGCCCAAAAAATGAGATCGGAACCACATCGCCGAAGCCCACATGGGTCATTGTCACCCAAGCAGACCAAATGCCATCGAAAAGTGAATTGATATTAGGATCGATCAGAAAAAGTATCAGTCCGACTGCCAAGGTCACGAGGATAGCGAGCAAGACCAAATAACCCAGATTCTTGGATTTGAAAAGATCGATCTTGAGGTTGTTCCCCCATTTGATCGCATTCTGGCATTCCACCAGCCAACTCATAGGCCTTTTCCTCATATATAGTTTTTTATTTGAACTGGGAACATTAAATTATCCCCTCTATGCTTGGCACAATAGGCATTTTAGAGGCTGATCCGAGTCAATTTTTGAAAAATTCATCAGAATTATTCATCGATCAGCTCCTGTTCACGATTTACCTTTCCGGTACTCAAGTCACACAGCACCAACCACTCCGAACCGTCACGCGCCTGAACCACATATTCCACCCAAGACTTTCCATACCGTAATAGCATTCGTTCTTTGTCAATCGCTCCTGGATGGAGAATCAGTGCTTCATTTTTACAAGGTTCTATATTTACCTTACTGGGCGGCAGCGCATAGCGGTCGGTATCATTCGTGTCTGCGGCAGCGACCTGGAAAGAGGTTACGAATATCAATAGGCAGCGTCCAAATTCCATAACAAATCCATCAGGTTAGTGAATGGCATCCATCGCCAAGTTTAATGTCAGGACGTTGACCCTTGGCTCTCCGAGCACACCCCATTGCCGCCCCTCGGTATGCGACTGCACCAAATCCCGGAGTTTTTCGGGGTCAATCTTACGCACCTTGGCGATACGATTGACTTGATAGTCTGCTGACGCAGGGCTGATGTGCGGATCCAGGCCACTGCCAGAAGCAGTGACCAAGTCTACCGGAACTGGTGTTTTATTGTCGGGATCGAACGCTTGCAAAGCATCGATTCGGCCTTTGACTGCATCGGCTAGGGCTGGATTGGTTGGCCCCAGGTTAGAGCCACTGGATGCAGCGGCATTGTAGGGGTAGGGGGAAGTGGCCGAAGCCCGTCCCCAGAAGTACTTAGGGTCGCTGAACGGTTGCCCGATCAATGTAGAACCAAGCAGTGTGCCTTGCTGATCTTTGATCAGGCTGCCGTTGGCTTTGTCGGGATAAAAGGCTTGGGCGAAAGCGGTGACCAAGGCGGGGTAAATTACGCCGGTCAATGTAGTCAACAGCAGCAACATCATAACAGCGGGTTTTAAATTACTTAACATATCCAGTCTCCTTTATGCCAGTTTCATCGCAACAAGCAGCAAATCAATTGCCTTGATGCCTATAAACGGAACGATTAGCCCGCCTACCCCGTAAATCAGTAAATTGTTTTGCAACAGCTTTTCCGCGCCGACCGGGCTGTAGCGGATGCCTTTCAAAGCCAGGGGAATCAGGGCAATGATAATCAATGCGTTGAAAATCACCGCCGACAGGATAGCGCTGGCCGGCGTTGCCAGGCCCATCACGTTCAATACATTCAACGCCGGATAGGTCGTGGCAAATGCTGCAGGAATGATGGCGAAATACTTGGCGACGTCATTGGCGATGCTGAAAGTGGTCAGCGCCCCGCGGGTCATCAGCATCTGTTTGCCGGTTTCGACAATTTCAATCAACTTGGTGGGATTAGAATCCAAATCCACCATATTCCCAGCCTCTTTGGCAGCTTGCGTGCCTGAATTCATTGCCACAGCGACATCGGCTTGGGCAAGGGCAGGGGCATCGTTCGTACCGTCGCCGGTCATCGCCACAAGTCGACCATCGGTTTGGTGCTGCCTTATCAGTTTAAGTTTCGCTTCCGGCGTGGCTTCGGCCAGAAAATCGTCGACGCCGGCTTCGGCGGCAATGGCGGCCGCAGTCAGGCGGTTGTCACCGGTGATCATGATGGTCTTGATGCCCATTTGGCGAAGCTCGGCAAAGCGTTCCTTGATGCCGCCTTTGACGATATCTTTTAGTTCGATCACACCCAATGCGCGCGAACCATCAGCCACTACCAATGGTGTACTGCCCCGGCGAGCCACATCGTCGACCATCGTTTTGAGTTCATTGGGAAAGTGGCTGCCCTGGTCTTCTATGTAGGAACGGATGGCATCCGCAGCCCCTTTACGAATCTGACGGCCTTCCAGGTTAACGCCACTCATCCGGGTCTGGGCGCTAAAATGAACGAAGGTCGCCCCTAGTGAATGTACGTCCCGCTCACGGAAACCGAATTTCTGTTTCGCCAGCACCACGATGCTGCGGCCTTCCGGCGTTTCATCAGCCAGGGAGGCCAGTTGCGCGGCATCGGCCAAATCCTTTTCGCTGACGCCTTTGACCGGGATTAAGGCTGAAGCCTGCCGGTTGCCCAGGGTGATGGTGCCGGTCTTATCCAGTAGCAGCACATCGACATCGCCAGCAGCTTCCACTGCCCGGCCCGATGTTGCAATTACGTTTTTCTGCATCATTCGGCCTATACCGGCGACACCGATCGCCGACAGCAAGCCGCCGATAGTGGTGGGGATCAGGCACACCAACAGCGCTACCAGTACGGTAACCGTGATCGGATGGCCGGCGCCAGACGTTTCGACACTATATAAGGAAAACGGCAACAAGGTTACTGTCGCAAACAAGAACACCAGCGTCAAGGCCACCAGCAGGATGGTGAGCGCAATTTCGTTGGGGGTTTTTTGGCGTTTGGCGCTTTCCACCATCGAAATCATCCGATCCAGGAAGGACTCGCCAGGGTTGGCCGAAATACGCACCACTAGCCAGTCGGACAGCACCCGGGTACCGCCGGTGACGGAACTGAAGTCGCCGCCGGATTCACGGATGACGGGGGCACTTTCGCCGGTGATGGCGCTTTCGTCGACCGAGGCGACGCCTTCGATCACTTCGCCGTCGCCCGGTACAAAATCGCCCGCTTCGATCAGTACCACATCGCCCTTACGCAATGTTGAACCGGACACTTTGGAATAATTGCTGCCGTAGCGAGGCTCATCCAATTTTTTGGCGGATATCTCACGTTTGGCACTGCGCAAAAACGCCGCCTGGGCTTTGCTGCGCCCCTCAGCCACCGCTTCGGCGAAATTGGCGAACAACACGGTAAACCATAGCCATATCGTAACGGCCAGGATAAAACCGGACGGCTCTTCGCCCTGTCCACCCAGCGCTTGAAACCATAGTATGGTAGTAAGTATGCTGCCGAGATAGACGACAAACATCACCGGATTTTTCCATTGCTGCTGTGGTGTCAGCTTTAAGAAGGCGTCAATCGCTGCTTGTTGCAGGATTTCCGGGTCAAAAAGGGAAGTAGAAACGGGTTTAGTAGTCATAATGTGTTTCCTTAATCCTAATTATTTGTGGCCGATCATTTGAAGATGTTCAACGACAGGGCCCAAGGCCAAGGCGGGAACAAAAGTCAGCGCGCCCACCATCAATACAGTCCCGATCAATAACATCACAAACAGCGGCGTATGGGTTGACAAGGTGCCTGGGCCGACCGGCACGGTCTTTTTTGCTGCCAGGGAACCTGCAATCGCCAATACCGGGATCATCAGCCAATAGCGGGAAAACAGCATCGCCATTCCCAACATGAAATTGTAGAACGGGACGTTGGCCGAGATACCGCCAAAGGCGCTGCCGTTGTTGTTGCCGGCGGAGGAAAAGGCGTACAGCACTTCACTGAAACCATGTGCGCCGGGATTAAATATCGAGGCCTTGCCGGCATCCATCATCAGGGCAATCGCAGTGCCTGCCAGTACCATCAAAGGCGGGATCAGGATCACGATGGCTGACATTTTTACCTCGAAGGCTTCGACTTTTTTGCCCAGATATTCCGGCGTGCGGCCTATCATAAGGCCAGCGATAAATACCGCGATAAGGGCGTAGACGATCATCCCGTAAAGGCCGGAGCCCACGCCGCCATAGATCACTTCCCCCAACTGTATCAACCACATCGGCACCATGCCGCCTATCGGAGTAAATGAGTCGTGCATGGAATTGACCGAGCCGTTTGATGCTGCTGTGGTTGCTACCGCCCATAATGCCGAATTGACGACACCGAACCTGGCTTCCTTGCCTTCCATATTGCCACCGGGTTGCTGGGCGGCAGCGGCTTGGTCAACCCCGAGAGCGCTTAATGACGGATTGCCGCTTTGCTCGGCCGGTACCGTGACGGCTATTAGCGCCACGAACACCAAGGTCATGGCCGCCAAAATCGCCCAGCCCTGGCGGGTATCGCCTATCATCACGCCAAAGGTGTAACACAGCGCCGCCGGTATCAGCAGGATCGCCAGCATCTCCAGAAAGTTGCTCAGCGGCGTCGGGTTTTCGAAAGGATGCGCTGAATTGACGTTGAAAAAACCGCCGCCGTTGGTGCCCAATTGCTTGATGGCGATTTGCGATGCCGCAGGCCCCAAGGCCAGGGTTTGCTCATTGGTCTCGACGGTTTCGGTTACCGGCTTGCCTTCGGCATCGGTCACGATTTTGCCGTCTGCATCCAGTTTTGGCGCTTGATAGCTGACTGCTTGCTGCAAATTAACCGTTTGATACGGTTTAAAGGTTTGCACCACGCCTTGCCCGACCAGCACTAAAGCCAAAATTAACGACAAAGGCATCAAGATATACAAGGTGCTACGGGTCATATCCACCCAGAAATTGCCGATCGTCTCGGTATTGCGGCGGATAAAACCCCGTATCAGCGCGACCAGTACCGCCATGCCGCTGGCGGCAGAGACAAAGTTTTGCACCGTCAAACCCAACATTTGAGTCAGGTAGCTCATCGTGGCTTCGCCGCTATAACCCTGCCAGTTGGTGTTGGTGGCGAAACTGACGGCGGTATTGAACGACGAATCGGGGCTTACCGCAGGCAGTGCTTGAGGATTGAGGGGCAAAATATCCTGAAACCGTTGCAGCGCATAAACCGCCAATAAGCCCAGTAAGTTGAACACCAGCATGGCTATGGCATATTGCGTCCAGCGCATTTCCTGTTCAGGTTTGACGCCGCTGAACCGATAAAGTATTTTCTCGACCCAAGCAAACCAGCGGTTCAAACCCACCGGCTCATCTTGATACACCCTCGCCATATAGATGCCTAGTGGCTTCGCCAGCAATAGCAGCGTAATGACATAGAGTGCAATTTGCATAAAACCTTGGGATGTCATCAGAATTTCTCCGGATAAAACAAAGCTACAACCAAGTAGACAAAAACGGCTATCGCTAAGATGCCGCTTAACATATAAACCCAACTCATGGCTGCCCCCTTAACGATTCGCAGCCCAAAATCAGTAAACCGGTCGCCACAAAAAAGACCGCCGTCAATATCAAATAACCCATATCCATCTGCAACTCCACTTGGAAATGTCGGAAAATAATTGCGCCTTTAACAAAAAGACCCTAATTAACAGACGCTCAATATACTGAATAAAATGTAAAGAAGTCGTAAAAAATAGACGGCAAAATGTAAAAATAATATAAAAATGCGATATGATTTTGACAGGTTGAAACCTGAAATAAAGTATTTTTAGATATGCGGCTTAACCCCCATTTGTTAATGGTTTTTCGAATGGATTTAAAAGTTTTCAACAATAATATTATAAGGTTACATGACTTTAAGTGTCACCGTATAAGGTATTCTTATCTTATTCATTCCGCCAAAACGAAGACAAAAAATTATCACTTTCGACGATGCTATTTTTATTGATATAAAATTAAGTTTTTTGATATTGATCAAAAATAAACTAATGAAGTTGGCTATACATGAAAGTAACGACAAAATAAGCAAAAATATTGCCGCATCATGGCTTATCGTGAAGTGACAGGGGTTATTGGGGAGTCTTTTGCGGTATCAATGTCGATATTTGTAAAAAAATGCGGCTACTAAGGACTATGGCTTGCGGCCTTTGGGAATCATCCGCCATAGCTTTCGGATATGGTCTTCAGTAATAAATGCCAAGAAAAAAAGTTGCCAGCAGTTTTCCGCTTCGATGATGTCCAAACCGATATTTTCAGGGACGAGTTCCTTGCGGGTATCGAACAACTTATCCCAAAACGCCAGCACGATACCATAGTTGCTGTCGTGTTCAATGCGCAGGGTAGAGTGGTGGGTACGGTGCAGGTACGGGGTGATAATAAATTTCGACAGCCATTTTTCATTTTTGAACGAAAGGTTGGAATGGTGAAAGAAAATAAAAAACAACTGGATGGATTCCATGACCATCACTAAATAAGCATCAACCCCGACAAGGATAACAAACACGCACCGGTAAAGGATTTCAAGAAACAAGTCAAAAACGTGAAATCGAAAACCGGTGGAAACGTTAATGCTTCTGTCACTGTGGTGCACCTTATGGAAGCGCCACAGGAAACTGTATTTGTGGTTGGCGACATGCCAAGCATATATCGACAAATCATAAAGCAAAAATGACAATATCCACTTGACCGGATGGTTCCCCATATCGCTCAAGAGCCCGTGTGAAGAAAACTGTTGCGCCACAAAATAGAGAGAAGTGACCCGTAATGCCGTAAGTATGATGTTATTGAAGAGAAATGTCGTGGTGTTGGTGAGTAATGATTCCTTTTCGATTTCATCGGGGAAGCGCCGGTAAGGTTTTAGCTTCTCCATGACCACCAAGGCAATGAAGACCAGCATGGCCAAACCAAACAAGATTAGACTTATGGGGAAATTGGCCGTTTCATTTTGCATGTTTACCTGCCCATAATAATAAAAGCACCAGGGGAAAGGGTTTATCCACAATGAGTTCCCCGCCCAGAAGGTTAATATTAAATAACTTAGCTTATTTATCGGGGGACAGGGTGTCGCTCAATAAGCGGGTGAGTTCTTGAACCTCATTCTTGGCATTCACTTGATTGGTTACATCGTATTGTACGCCTAGGAAATAAATGACTTCGCCTTTTCGATTAAATAGCGGAATTATTTTTAAACGATTAAAAATAGCTCGCCATCCTTGCGGTAATTTCTTAATGTCACTTCAATCGGTTTGCGGTCTTTGATGGCCTCAGTTACTTGGTAACGGGCTTCTTGTTCCAGGTCAACACCCTGAAGAAAGCGGCAGTTATGCCCGATGATGTCTTGCTGGGTCTGCCAATGTGACACCATTAATACACTCGTCCAATTTCAATGAGAGACTTCAGGGATTCAACGATTATCTTTTCCAACGATAAAACTCATGCCAAATCTCCAAGCAAACAATTTGGTTTAGTGGGGTTTATCTTCAAGCAAGATTTTGATGTTTGCAACCGTATTTTCAGCGCCTTCTTCGATGGCCGTACGGATAAGTTTTTCAAACGGCAGCATAAAAAGCTCCACGTCCAAAATTTCAAAGGAATATTCCAGCACTGTTACATCCTGCCTATCCCCGCCAGAAAACTGGTAAATAGTTCGAAACGGCGCATCCACACCCGCCAAGGTCAGTTTTTTAAGGGGTTCAAACTCCGATACCTCGAAGATCGACTGTTCTTTTTGACCTTGCTCAAGGCGAGTTTGTATCGCCCTCGCGCCGACAAAGATATCTAGCCCATTCAAGGGCTTAAATTCAGAGACTTCCAATGCCCATTTAGGGTAGTTTTCAAAAAACTTTTCCCCTACGAACCGAAATACTTCAGCGACTGGCTTGTTTACTTCAATTCTGGCCTTACCCTCTATCGGTGGGGAAATATCCAAATGGGGCATGAAGCGTTCTCCTGTCAAGATCAAATTGCCAATATCCATCTGTAACACCTCTTGAAAAATACGGAAATAATTCCGGCAGGCAAAGCACTCGGCCTTGATTGCCTATTTACCAATATATCGAAAAACATGTAAAAAAGTCGTAAATACTGGGTGGAAAAGTGTAATAGTTAGATAAATGTGCGAATTGAGAACCGAGGATGCATCAACAATTTCATATACAGAAAGGACAAGAAATGTAATGAGCTTGGGCAAAATATTCGGTTGATGGCTTGCCATAGCGATTAAACAAATAGAGGGTTATGAACCAGGCTCACCTGAACCGGAACGCACCTTAGGCCTAGTCTCAAGCTGCATTGATGGTGACTTTAGCCTTGGAGTGAATCTGATTTTCAAGCCTACCCCTAGTGATAACCACATTATTTCCATTTAAGCAGCAATATGTTTCCGT
>NZ_AYLO01000013.1 GCF_000496735.2 Methyloglobulus morosus KoM1 | reverse complement strand
GTACTGGCTATGTACTTTCATCAAAAACCAGTGTTTATAACTAGGCAGAGAGCAATATGGCAAAATATTACCGAGCAAAAAAAACCAAATTCTCATTAAGTACAGGTTTACTTATTGCCGGATTAGCGCTGAGTAGTGCTACGCAGGCAAAATTGCTTTACAGCATTACGGATTTGGGTGAGAGGGACACTGGATATCAGGATATTAATGCTTCTGGGCAAATGACAGGTTGGACTATAACAGCCGGCAATACCCGTCATGCCTTTGTTACCAACAGCAGTGGCGAAAAGATTGATTTAGGCACGTTGGGGGGAGGCGAATCTATTGGGATGGCCATCAATAACACCGGACAGGTCACTGGGATGCATGGTGACTTCAGGCGCGCCTTCGTCACCAGCAGCAGTGGTGAAATGGCAGATGTGGGCGACTTGGGCGGAAATTCCTCGCGCATCACACGTGCCTTTGGTATCAATGCCAATGGTCTAGTGACAGGCAATTCTTCGTCAGGAGACGACATCATAATCGATCCTGATTTAAACACGTGCAACCCCAGAGCAGGAGGTTGCCAACCATTTACACTTCCTCCACCTCAACACGCTTTTGTCACCACCAGCAGTGGGGCGTTAATTGATTTAGGTACGTTGGGAGGGCGCGAGAGCTATGGGGTGGCTATCAACGATGCTGGCCGGGTGGCGGGTAATTCTGAGAAATCTACAACCGATAGCACCTCTCATGCTTTTATAACCGGCAACAACCTAGATCTGATCGATCTAGGAACATTGGGTGGCAATAGAAGCGAAGCACATGCTATCAACGCCTCCGGACAGGTAACGGGATGGGCTGAAACAGCGGAAGGTAGTGTTCATGCCTTCATCACCAACAGCAGCGGACAAATGATTGACCTTCTTACTTTAGGTGACGGTAGCGGAATTAATACTGTTACGCTGAGTAATGGAATAGATGTTAATGCCGCCGGACAAGTTGTGGGCGAATATTTTGATAGCGCAGGCCATTCTCGGGCTTTTGTAACAGAGAACGGCAATATAATGGATCTGAATACATTGCTCTATGGAGATATTGCGGGTTGGGATCTTCAAACAGTTTACGCGATCAATGATGCTGGTCAGATTCTAGGCTCAGGCGCAAAATTCTTCGGCGGTCGTAACTTTCTTTTGACGCCGATATCTTCCGTCCCTCTTCCTGCCGCAATCTGGTTATTCGGCAGCGGCATAATCGGTTTATTGGGCTTCAAACGTATAAAGCCCTATCCATTAAGGAGTTGCTGAAAAATCCGATTCCGTTCAAATAAATGAGGTCTACGGCAATGTGCGTAGCCAATAAGTCTTATGCAAGCTAAAGTTTTTAAGCATAATGCCCGGCAAACTCTGATGCAGCGCACCCAACTTAAATCCTAGCCATTTCAAGCCTGTCCGCAGCACGGCGGAAGGTATCAGGCTCGGGGCGTGTTTCAACAAATAGCGCAGTTCCGACACCACGAAGCGTAAGCCTTCGCCGGATGCCCCGCCAAAGGTCTGTTGCAGCCACGCCGTATGGGTATGGAAAACACCGATATCGAAATAGCGCTTAAATTCGTCCATAAAACTGTAGTTATGCGAATGATGCACTTGGGCATCGGCGCAATAGGCAATTTTCCAGCCGGACAACAACATCTTGCCCGCCACATAGGTGTCTTCGTTCATGATGGTGTCCACCGGAAATCCGTCGGCCTGCATCAGGGCATTATACCGATACGCCGCAAAGGAATTCGAGATAAACACCGTTTTAATGCCAAAGCGTTTCCGGTCTTCCAGGCTACGTAGTTGGCTTTCGGCGGGATAATTGAACAGCCGGGCATGGGCGGCGATAGGGCTTGCGTTGTCATGCGGAAGCTGGCGACCGTACGCCGCACCGACACGCGGATCGTCGAATGCGGTCACCAGCCGTTCGATAGCATTAGGGTTAGCCAGCAAGGCATCTTGTGTCAGGAAGACAATAATGTCCATCGTCGACAACAGTGTCACGCCGAACTGGCGGGTGCCCCCGTGATTGAATTCCGACTTGGGAATGACCTGCACGTTAAAGCCTTGGGCTCGTGCCAAGTCTACCGTGTCGTCGCTGGACGAAGAATCGATCAGCAACAGGAAATCCGGTTTCCGGGTCTGCTGTTCGAGGGCTTTAAGCCAGGATCCCCATAGCTTGCCCGCGTTTAACGTGGGGACGATAAGCCCGACTTTAGTCATAGGATGACCCCCCGACCAGTTGTTGCGGCAAGTTATCTTGGTCGACTTTCGTCAACACCTGCCAAACTTGCTCCCCTAACTTAACGGGATCGAGCTGTTGTTCGACATACTGCCTGCCCTTATAAGACATCCGTTCCCATTCCTGGCGATCCAGCGCTTGTGCTTTACGCAGGACATCACAGACCGAATCCTCCGTCCGCTCGAAAACAAATCCCGCGCCGTACGCTTCCAGATGATCCCATGCCAAGCCCCTGGCCACCAAGACAGGTCGGCCTGTCGCCATGGCTTCAGCCACTACGTTGCCAAAGTTTTCGCGCATACCGCCCGCCTCTTCCAAACCGGAAGGCAACACCAGAAAATGGCTGTTAGCCAGCAATTCCATGACCTCGCAACGTTCCAAGTAGCCCCAGTAGCAAACAGCCCCTTGCGCTTGTTCAACCAAGGCCTGAAACTCTTCGAAATAAGCGCCGTCAACACCCCTGCCAGCGACGACCAAGCGATCGGCAGGTCGCTTAACTTTTAACCAGGCCCTAATGAATGCATTAAGGCCTTTTTCTTGCTGAATATGCCCCAAGAAGCAGAGCTTCATGCCTTTCTCAACAGGAAATTCGGACACCTTAAATTCACGGCTGTCGATACCGTTGGGGACCAACAGTATGCGGGCATCTTCACCGAGTACGTTCCGCACGCCCTCGGCTTCGGTTTCACTGGTGCAATGCACGGCGATGGCCCGACGCAGGGTCGGAAAAGTCAACCATTGATAGAACAGCCATTTATGCGGTTTATCCCGCCGTATGAGGTCAACATGTTCGGGCATCAATCCGCCATGTACCGCCACCATAAACGGACGGCGCAGCAAAGTGCAAAACAGGGCGGCGAGTGTAGACGGCCATGTTGCAATACCGTGAATATAGATCACCGGCATCCGCAGGCATAATCTCAATATCATAGGGATAGCACCCAGGCCAAAACCCCATCGCCTGAAGCCGTAACAACGGTAAAGCTTGACGTCAACTTGTTTGCCCAGTTTCACGTCTTCAACCCGAAGCCGACCGGCAATGGATTCGTCGGACGCGACCAGCACCATTTTATGGCCCCGCTCCGCCCAAGCCTTGGTCAATACGCTGGCCGTGACGGATACGCCGCCGTAACCTTTAGCCGGGGGGATATGCGTGGTAACGATACCTACTTCCATGCTATTTCTCCTAAAACAGACTGCGAATAGATTATGCCCCTAGTAAGGGGCAATTTTTCCTGATCCTTTTTTGTCTGTTTTTCTTTCATGAGCAGTTGCCTTCATAAGCGAAGAAGCCGCGCCAAATACCGACAAGGTTGTAGAAAGAATAAGCCAACTTTTTCTGGTTAAAAAAGATCAAGGCAAACATCATTTTTAACATCGGGGCAACAAACATCTTACGTGCGATGTAATATAAGATGAACGCATCGTGTTCATTGGCGAATTTCCTCATGTATGCCCCAACACCCGTGGAATACATCAACATCCTTCCTGTCCCCAACTTGTAATGGTCCTTATCCGGGTGATAAATTTTTATTTCGGGCGTATAAAATGCGGTGCTGCCAGCACGAAGCAAGCGATACAAGAGCTCAAAACCCTCTGCCCCAGAATATTTGGAACCTATGCCAAAATCGTGATCCAGATGGAATTGCTCCCGATCTATCTTGTCCCTATCAAAAAACTGCGTGAACTCAACCCCCATCATTTGGAAGCGTGAGAAATACTGCGCCTTGTGGCTGTTTACGCCTATGCTGAATCGATTGGATGAAAAATCATAGGAGCCTGCCACTAAAATGGAGAGGTTTTTGCGCTTTTTAAATTCTGCGACCACTTCCTTTAGGACATCTTGATGGTAAGCACAATCGTCATCGGGAAATGCGACGATCCTGCCTTGGGCTAAACCTATCCCGTAGTCCCTGGCCCTGGCATTGCCGACAAAATCGACCTTTACATGTCTTACAGCAAAGCAATCCTTGTACGATTCGACAATGGCATCGATTTTACCGTCCTGGTTTTGGTCAATGATAATCAGCTCAAAATTGTGATAGGTTTGGCTTGTTAGCGACTTCAAAAAATCGACCACTTGCCAGTCCCTACCCAATGTTGCCAAAACGAGTGAAATTTTCATAATCATTCCTTTCCTTGTGCGCCGGCTTTTGCTTGGAGGTAAATCGTTGCCTCATACCAAGTGAACATGAGGGCAAACTCTAATCCAGCAATGCCATCCAAAAAACCACCCCGAAAGACGAAGTGGTATAAAAATCGTGCAAAGACCCTAAGCCACGACCGCCCCAATAAAACACTTAACTGTCCCCGCTTCGTCATCACCGCGCCGGTTGTAGGTTGGAGCTGAACTTCCTGTGCCGCCTTGTCGACATGTTTGTGCATCCATTCAATAATCTCGCCATGATAAAAATAATGCTCATAGGGAATATCGGAATATTCAATACGGCACGTATTGATGACGGCTTCGCCGTGCCCGGTATGGTTGCGGACAAAACTGGTCGTTTCCCGCCGCACCAGCCTAGGATGATAAATGGGATAACCGGGAGCGTAACTTAATCGTTTGCCGCGCAGATAAAGTATCGACGGCACCATCAGCACATCAAGCGAATCGGAGCCAGACCACCTGGATTCAAACTCGTCATAAAATGCCTGGGGATAAATTTCGTCCGCATCGACAAACAATAGCCAGGGGCTATTGATATCGCACTGCTTGATGGCAAAGTTACGCTGTTCGGCAAAACCAGGCCAAGGGTTCGTAAAAACTCGACATCCCCTGCCCTTGGCAATGGCGACGGTATTGTCGGTACTTCCCGAATCCACAATCACAATAGGATAGCGGGCGGGTATCGCCGCCAGACAAGCCGGTAAATTGGCTTGTTCATTTTTAGTCAAAATGACAACGGTTAGCATAATATGGCTTGTTTAACGTCCTTGGAAAACATTGCGGGTTATTAATTCTTGACCGCATACAAATTGATATAGATTCCCAACCCAAAAAAATTCATCAGTCCCGCAAAAGGAGGCTGCAAAAATTTGACCACATTGTCGGCAATGGTCGCCAGCCTTCCTTTCAATCGTAGCCTTTTGGATAGCGCATTGGATGGGATTCGAGTGATTTGTTCTACCTTGACAACACTGAAACCATTGCGCTCAAGCAAGGTTTTTAGGCCTTTTTCGGTAAAATAATTGACATGCTCAGGTACCCACAAACAAGCATTGTCTTTTGTGCCCAGCAGTTTGACTAAAAACGAATCGTAGTTAGGCACGGCACACGCTAAAACGCCACCTGTTGCCAATAGGCTGGATACCTTACTCACTGCTCGGCCTGGTTCAAGAATGTGTTCCAACACCTGCGACATCATCACTACACCAAATTGTTCGGAGGGTTCGTAATTCTCGAACATGACGGCAACCGGCTCATCGCCATTCAAACTCCTGAAAACCTCATTTTCGTATTGTCCAGGATTTATGCTGACCGTTCGGTAACCCACAGCCCTAAGTGCCTGTGTGTAAAAACCGAAGCCTGAACCAATGTCTAATGCCTGAGTATTGCCTGAACTGTTAAATAAGTGAGCGTCACGGCTCATGCGATCGGCGTCTACCTTACAGTTTGGAAATTCTATCTCCCTCGCCAATACATCTTCCAATGTGATTGCTTGGGTCAATGCTTGCCCTGAATATTGATAAATGGATTGCAACCATTGCACATGGGGCGGTCGATTTAAGAACCCTGTCCCACAGCTTTCACAGCGGTAAATATGGAACTCCTCATGGCTTGCGTTTTCCGTATACTGGAAATTTTTTTGCCGCCAATACTTAATTTTGCCGCCGTTACAACTCACACATTCATGTAAAACGTCCCCATAAATTCCTGAAATAGCCGATGCATACGCCATAGTTTTTCTCTTTATTATTTTGTTAACCAAAAACTGTCATTTTATACAGTGCCTAGGTGGCCGTTAATCCATCAGCCTGAACTGCAACTTCGCCTTCCGCTTGGACTTTTTTCCCCACTTCGCAAGTACGCCAAGGTTTTGCAAGCAGCGCCAAAACCAGGGCCTCCACCCCAAAATAAATGGGATTGGCAATGGCCGCCCCCAGCAAGCCGAAACTTTTTACCAACAATGGAATACTTATCGCCGCTGTCACAACGCCGCATACGCGTCCCAACAACAACAACTTTGTCCGTTTATTTGCCAGCAGCGGTTGCGACACTACCGTCCCTAAAGCATGCAAGGCACACCCAATCGCTATGGCCGGCATCAATTCAATCGCCGAATGATACGATTTTGCAAGCACCAGCGCCGCCACCCAATCCTTGGTAAAAAACAATAACGCCACACCAACAATCCCCAGCGCAATCACGCAAGCTATCCAAATCCATAGGACCCTAAATCCATCCTTAACTTGGTTTTGCACGCAAGACTGAAAATAAACCGGCTGAAAGGTACGCAATAAAACCATTGCGCTACGGTTAAACGCCTCGTTAATGATTGTGTACGTTGCTACATATAAGCCCACTTCCGCAGCCGTCATCAAATAACCGATGACGTACCTGTCACCGATACCATTCACCCAAAATATCAATTCCATAGGAATCAGCGGCAAGGCATAAGCCCATATCTCATTCCTAAAATTGTGGGTTATTTTGGGGTTTTTGGTATTCTTGCTCTTTGTGCTTAACGCAAACGACCAGACCAAATTTGAAACCATGCTCGCTACGATATAACCCAGCAACACCCATTCAACCTTTTGGCCGCCCCACCACACCAAGGAAATCGCTAACACGGGGCGTAAAATGCTGTCGCTCGTCTGCCAAAGACTGGCGCTACGTTGCTTGCGTCCGCCAATAAGCAATTGAATACCCAGCTCGCGCTGAACCGTCACCGCCAGAAGAAAACCTGCAATGATGAATAACCCAACATCGCTAGTTGCGACATAACTATAGATAGCGCCGCCCAAGGCCAATAACCCTATCGCCAGAGCCGTTGAACGCGCGGTCAAATAGGAAACAGACTTATATAAAACCGCACGCTCCCCATTATCTTGGCATTCCGGCCACATCCGCATTCCCGCACAAATGAAAGGGTAAGAAAATACAGCAACCCCCAAGGCAACAAAACCATTCAATAAAGCCACTTGCCCGTAAATATCAGGCGTTACCAGTTCGGTAAGAAGCCGCGTTCCAGCTAACAGGGCGATAGCGGATGCCAATTGCCCAAACAACACCCAAAAGGCATCGCCGACCAATCGTTTTTCTTTCAATAGCGCGTACATAGTTCTTATTTTTAAGCCCCGTTGTCAGGAATAGCGCTGATAATACGAACCCGATGCGACTGGGCGCGCCTGCAATGAAGCCGAATTCGACAAATAGCCGGCACCTAACACCAAACCCCATAACAGCATAAGCATCGCATTTTGCGGGAAATACTCCCACATATTGAATGTCAATCCGGCAACAAAAATGAACATTACCACCAACCCTTTGTTAGGATGAACGGAGACCTTCGTGGTCATCCACAGAAAGAACAAATACGCCAGCAGCCCAAGCAATCCATAACCATTCAACAGGAATAAATAAAGGCTGTCGGAATCGAATTGCCCCGGAAAATGTTCTGCTCCATAAAGTACATTGATAGTGTTCGAACTCAACCCTAATCCCCAACCGAACAGCACATCTGCAGGCCCATGGACTTGCTCCGAAAATACCCGTTGCCATAAATCGATACGACCATCTTCGGTTGGGTTTGCGTCATCACGTCCACTGAGCAAGGGGCTGGATGCTAGAACCAGCGCACCCACAGCTAGTATCGGTGCCGGCATAATCAACGCCCAACGGTCACGGGGACGGAGTGCCGAATAAACCTGAAAAAACACCACTAAAAGGGAGCTGATAAAAGCCGTACGTGAACCGCTCAACAATGCTAAAAATATGCTTAAAGCAAGCCATTTTCGCATCCCCGAGACCATCGAGAACAATAGCGCACAAGTCGCCATGGTTGCCCCAAAAAGGTTAGGGCTGACAAACGTACCAAACGGCCTCCCGCCACCCAAAAACGACACCCCAAACAAAGGTGGCGCCCACAAAGCCTGGGCAATCGCCAACACGGCTTGCAGGGCAATGTAATACCGAAGATAACGTGCGAACCGATAAAGTACAGTCTCGCCCGAACCCAATCGGCTGACCACAAACCCGATCAATGCCACAGGGAGATATTCAAATACGCGCAGCCCCGACATCGGCACGACCAACGGCAGGTCACGATTAAGCGCATAGGCAACTTCGAAGAGTGCATAAGCGGCGACAGTCCCGAGAAAAGCAAATACCGTGCTGGTCAAGCCGCCATTCCGCAAACGCGGTTCTAAAAAAGCATAAACGACAAGTACTAGCAGCATGACCTCGCGCAGGATACGTAAACCAAAATCCTGCTCGCCATAAACCTCTTTTACCCCCGTCCAAGCCGATTCGACTTGCGGCAGGGAAGCCAAAGTCGACGCACTCACCAGTGCAAACAACAGAACAGGCAAATCTTTTTCGAAACGAATTTGCATCTACACCCTTACCTTGTCGTCATCCTCTTCAAGGGAGCCATCGGCATCAAGGTAGTTACGGTTCTGGTATTTTTCTATCCAGCCACCTACGGCTTGATAACCTGCCTCGAACATGGACGTATTTTTAGGGTTCACCTCGGGATTCGTATAGGCATAACCATAATACGGATAATACGAAGACCCTTCCTTCATATCATTGATAATGAAGCCGTTAGTTTTAACACCGACCTGTTGGAAACGCTTGAAGCTGACTTCCAATTCCTGTGCCGTATACCTTCCTTCCTTGACCACCAAAAATGTGGCATCAACGTGTTTGCCAATAATAGCGGCATCTGTCGCCCCTAAGATGGGCGGCGAATCGATCACGATATGGTTATAAAAGCTTTTCAATTGTTCTAGCGTCTCTTCCAAGTCACCCATAACCAGCAATTCGGCTGGATTCAGCACCATACTCCCTCTCGGTATCAAATCCACGCCTACGTCGGGCAGGCTAATGATAATGTCACCCAGCGTTGCCCTCCCCGCTAACAAATCGGACAACCCCGGTTGTTTACTGACGGAAAAAGTTTCATGTAATCGACCATTCCGCATGTCGGTGTCAATGATTAACACGCGCTTTTTGATACTTGCCAGCAACGCAGCCAAATTGGTGCTGACGAAAGATTTCCCCATACCCGGGGATGGGCTGCTGACCATAATGACCTTGCTTTCGTGGTTAGCTAAAGTGGCTTCGAGCGTGGTTCGCAAACCACGCAATGACTCCACGGAAATATCGAGCGGATCCTGGCTCACCAGGATGCCGGGTTCGCGGTCTTTGCCCTGGTCGATCAGTTTTGCCAAACGACGTTGCTTTTTACTGTGTGGGATAGCGGCATAAAGTGGTATGCCCACCTGATATTCCAACAAGGCCGGGTAATTGTCGTGGCGTTGCATGGAATGCCTTAAGAACACCAGTGCCGATCCCGCACTTAGCCCCAGCAAAGCAGCAATGGCCAACAACAATCCAGGTTTCGGCCAATAAGGCTTTTCCGGCGTGACGGCAAAATCGACGATACGGGAATTGCCCAAAGAACCCGCAGCGGCAATGCGCTGTTCTTGGGCACTATTAAGTAAGGAGGTATAAAGTTCCGTGTTGACTTGAACGTCCCGAGCAAGGCTTACCATGCGCTGCTGCGTGCGCGGCAAATTTTTAATGCGTTTTTCCAGACCCACCAGCTTGTTATCTATACGCCTTATTTGTGCCTTGGTGGCAACCATGTCTGGGTGTGCGCCCGCCAATCGTTGATTCTGTTCTTCGTATTTTTGTTTAAGCTGGATATGCATCGTCTCCATTTCGGAGGCTTGCTTAAGCAATATTTCGGCTTCGGCAGGTATATCGACCGCGCCATTCTGTTGTCTATAGGCGCTTAATTCTTGTTCGGCTTTTTCCAAACGCGCCTTAACGATGGGCAATTGGCTTTCAAGGAATCCCAGTTTCTGCGACGCTTCCGCTGACTCCCAATTGACGGTGGCGTTGACATAAATCGTCGCAATGTCGTTCACTGATTTAGCAAGCTGCACAGGGTTACGGCCTTTGAGTTCGACACTGAGAATATCGGTGTCCTTGGAAATCTCCTTAACGAAAAATGCTTTTTGCAATGTTTCAATAGCGGTTAATGAGGTTTTCCTTGTTAATTCAAAATGTGTACCTGGATGCCCAGCAAGCTCGCTGACCTTAATCGCGACGGGTTCTGCCTCACCCATGTCGGCGGTCACGGTTTCGCCGACCTGGCCTTCAACCAAGTCTTCACCTTTAGGCCCTAACAAACGAAAGCGTCCATTTTCCAAGGCGACCAGGGTAAACTCCTTATCTAGATAGCGATCCGGCACATTAAAAGTCGCGATGTTAAGTTTTTCGCCTCCCCAGGCCCAGCGACTAAAACCCAACCATGCTTCTGCAACGCCATCGTGGACATCATGCCGACGTGCGATGGCTTCGCCGATAATAGGAAAGTAAGAGGGTGAATATTCCACCATCAGGTTCAAATCATCCACCACCTTACCCAACACTGAACGGGAACGTAGGATTTCCACCTCACGTTGCGCCCGTGGGCTTTCCGCTTCGGTCGATGACGCGTTCGTTTCACTTCTTATTGTCGCAGCAAGTAGCGCCTTGTTTCGATCTATCCTTAACAGGGCATCCGCTTTATAAGTACGGGGGGCTAGCACTAAATAGACCGCTGTCAACAACAGCACGGACAGCAACACAGACAAAATGATCTTCCTGCCTTCAAATAGCAAGTCAACATAATCGCGGATACTGATGCTCGGCTCCTGGACCTGAAAGCCACCAAACGGCGGCGGCAGCGCAGTCATTTCATCCTTTAAATACATAGTCATATCCTACTCTTTTTAAATCATTGTCCAATTGTATTGCCCATGACTGACGATGACACAGCGCAATTGTCTGTTAACAAATTACAGCTTTATAAAGCCATCACATCCCAACAAATGCCGCCCGCGACATGATAGACGTAAACGATGACGGCAAGATTTGATTGAGGACACGCGACCATTGCGTCACCCCCGCCGTACCTACAAACACGGTATCATGCGCCTGCAAAGCAAACTGGTCAGCCAGCAGCATGGCATCTGGGGATTCCGCATTCAATTGGAAGATTTCGGGTTTCTTGTCGCCTGGGCGGATCACAAAAACCTCTTCCGGCCTGGAGCTATTGAAGTCAAGGCCATAAGCCTCCGCCAATGCTTGCGATAGCGACAACCTGCCCTTGTTGATCTGCAAAGCCTGTTGTCTGCCGACCTCGCCCATCATCAGCACTTTATTTTCCTTGCTGTCGGGAATGTTCAACACGTCCCCGTCCTTAAGCAGCAGGTTCTGGGTAGTATTACCTTTTTCGTACAAACCAAGCACGTCGATCTTGTACAGCTTGCCATCACGCGCCAAGGCCACGTTGCTCATATCGGCATGTTCGGTAACACCGCCTGACCGGCTGATGGCTTCGGCGACGGTCAATGGTGTTTCCGTCATGGACACGACACCCGGTGTTTTGACTTCGCCAACGACCGCCGCCCGATGGCTTTGGAAAGACAGCACGCGGACATCCAGTTTGACTTGCTTGAAATAATTGGAAAGCTTGCGGGTCAACAACGTCCTGACCTCGCTGACGGTTTTCCCGGCCACATGGACATTGCCCACGTAGGGATAATACAGATCGCCATTGTCATCAACCACCTTACCGGCCATTTCGGGTTCAATTTCTTCCCCACCTGGATTATTCAGTTCTGGATGTTCCCAAACCGTTACCTGTACCCGATCTTGGGGGCCGATTCGATAGGCGGTTTTGTTGACATCCGCAGGCGGTAAGTTATTGGCTTCCTGTAACCGGGCATTTTCCCGCTCTATGATTAAGTCTGCGGTAATCGGGACTATCTTAGGTTTTTCCTTGACCATCCTGCCACCCTTCATCACCGGCACTTCCAGTGCCGACACGCCGTTTTCGGCTTTCATTTCCATGCCGGGCGTTAATGAACACGCAGACAAAACTAAAACAAAGACCAAGGGAATCAATCTAAACATGGTTGGCATTTCCTTAATAGGCATTTTTGTTGATAAAACCAGTGAGTAAGGTACGCACGGCAATTTCCAAATCGAACCAGACAGACCAGTGCTGGATATAATACAAGTCATGTTCGATGCGCCGGTTCAAGTCAGTGTCACCGCGCCAGCCGTTTACTTGCGCCCAGCCGGTAATGCCAGCCTTGACCATGTGCTTTTTCATGTAATTAGGCACTTGGTCTTTGAAGACTTCCACAAAATCTGGCCGTTCTGGTCTGGGGCCGACGAGCGACATATCGCCTTTAAGCACGTTGATAAGCTGCGGCAATTCGTCAAGGCTGGTCTTACGCAAAAAACTGCCGAAGGGGGTCGCCCTATTTTCGCCGGGTTTTGCCCAAACCGCGCCGGTTTTGGCTTCGGCACCCACTGGCATTGAGCGGAACTTCAACATGGTAAAGGAATCGTTATTCCACCCTATACGTACTTGCTTATAAAATACCGGGCCTGGCGAGCTCAGCTTTACACCAATCGCAATAATCAGCAATAACGGGCTGATAATCAGCAAAATGACGAAAGCGGAAAATCGATCCAAAATCTCCTTAACATGGCGATTTATACCGTGTAATGGTGAGACCGAATAATCCAACGTAGGAATACCCGCCACCGTGTTTATGCTGAGGAATTTATTCCGCTTGAAAGCAAAACAGTCGATAACCAAACGGATGCTGACCGGCATATGGCGAAGATAATGCTGCGCGCGTTCTGCAAGCGATTCCCCAGAGAACGCTATCCATACTTCGTCAACGGCCTCCTCTTTGACAATGGCAGCGAGATCTTTTAACTCGCCAAGTCGCCGCAACGGAAATTCGCTGGCCGAGAGCCGATCTTCAGATCGGTCGTCAACATAACCAATCACTTGCAAACCGGCCCAGGACGAGTAGTTCAATTGCCCGCTAACGGCAACAGCCATCTGGTTTAATCCAACCAAAATGACCCGGCCTTGTGACAACCAACCATGGGAACGCAGGCTTCGCAACAACTTAGAAAGGATGCTGCGGGCTAAAAGGACAAAAACCAATCCTAGCACCCACCATGTGACGATCCAGCGATAACTGGAACCAAACCAAAAATGTAACCGGATCAAGGCCACAATCGAAATGACTGATACGACGGCGGTTACCCAAGCACGGACGATACGTGCGACTTCCCCACGCATGGCATCGTTCCGCCAGGGGCGGTAAACTTGGCCTATATCGAAAAAGATAATGGCTGCCAGTATACCCAGCGCAATCACGATTCGATAATCCTGATCGATGAGAGGCTGACGCAGCCAGAAATAATGAGAAACCCAAGCGGCAGAAAATAGCATGGCTAAATCCATAAACCGCAGCAATAGGATCACCGTATGTCCATATTGCTTAAAAAGCCCATTGAAGACGTTACCAAAACCGAGCGGCATGTGCTAAACCCCTTTCCTGTCTATTCCCTAATGATGGACGAAAAACTGTACACCCCAACTTTACGACTATCCTTTTAAACGGTCGCGATGGGTATTAGGTTACAGAGCTTAGATGAGGGAAAACCTACGTGTTTGATTAAGATTTGATGAGGGTCACATTAAAATTGGATGAAGATGCCTGTTGATTTTGAACACCCATCCCAAAATAGGGGGCTTTAAGGACGGGTCAAGCGTTCATACTTTGCCCGTTCAAGCACATAGACAGGGCTGGCAGATATTGGAATAGTTGCATATCCAGAACCATCAACAGTCAATTCCTGTAAGTGTCCCACGACATCTATCAGGACCCAGGATTTACCTGAATCAAGCGGTAGTCGCCAATTTCCGACCACCTCATCGGTACGCCAAACCATAAAGGTTTCGCCAAAGTAAGCGGCCTGAACATGCGCGTCGTTGGTGTTGACGGCTTGATAAGGCAAGCCGTCAATTAAGGC
Source organism: Methyloglobulus morosus KoM1 (assembly GCF_000496735.2). Lineage (GTDB taxonomy): Bacteria > Pseudomonadota > Gammaproteobacteria > Methylococcales > Methylomonadaceae > Methyloglobulus > Methyloglobulus morosus. The sequence continues at coordinate 3,516 of NZ_AYLO01000013.1, read as the reverse complement.
GCTTGCCGTATACATAGCCGCTTCGCCAGACTTGTGACCCATCGAGTAATCCCAGATTCGGCCATAAGCCAAGTCGTATTCGTGGCCTATACAAAATGCCAAACCCAAGTAATCGTTACGGCTATTGGCCCAAGCGATCATCTTCGCCACCTGTTCCGCCTGCCAGCGACGTCCAGTCAAGCCATGCATCGCCTTAGCGCCCGTCTCCCCCAACCAGAAAGGCAGGTTATTCTTTTTGCCCAAACTTGCATAGGTAGCGAGTACGCCCCGCTCATCTTCATTCGGGCTATTGCCTATGGCACCGCCGAAATTCGGCGCTTGCTGGGGATAGGCATGAATATCCCAGGCATCCTGATATTGATCCAAACCCAGTTGCAATACCTGCTTAAACCATTGCCCCGCCCCTTCTGTATCTCCCGGCCGCACTAGACTACCGCCAACATAATGGGCATCGCTGCGCTGTTTATGCACTAGCTCATATTCCCATTTAGCGCGTTCCACCCAATGCTTAGGATCACGTAGTTTTTGCCATTGTGGCTCAGCACGTATGTCAATCTCATTGGTGGCTTTAAAGTAGCGGGTAAATTTTGCGGCTGAATTGATGAAGCCTTCGCCATCTTTAGGGCTGTCATTAAGCCAGTTACTATCGCCGGAGGAGTCCGCGAACAGCACTAAGCCCCGTTGCTTTGCAAGCTCCCACTTAGCCCGGTACTGCGGATCAAATCCAGGATAGCTGCCGTAGCTTTTGTAGATTCCCATCCGTTCCAGCCAGGTGAAATAGCCGCCTTCTTGCATAAAGCTTTTGTCGCCGTCCGCCAGTGCGTAATAGTCGTTGTTCCATAATTTTTTCTTGTCCAACCGGCGCTTTTGCTCAGCAGTTCCGCGCACCACGGAAAAACCGTCGGCAGGATAGTCCATGATCAACTTACCTTCCGGTGTGTGCAAGGATGGATAAACCGCGTAATAACCCGGCTCGGCAATCTTGCCGAAATCCATTTCAACTTGGTCGGGGAACAAGCCTGTTTTTTCTTGCATTGCCACTTGCTTTCCGTTGTAGTCGACGAGACGTAATCGTAGCTTTGCCGGAAAACGCGGCAACGGTGTCGATAAGCTGGTTTCCTCCAAAATCGAATGCCAGCGCATGTCTATCCGTAGTTTGATGGGATCGCCAGGATGTGGCAGGTTGGCTGGTGCGTCAACAAAAATTAGGGGACGAAATTGGGCGGCAATAGCGTTCAACGTAAGATCGGCAGTGGGATCGCCCACTTGCGTCATGATTGAATCCAGTGGCTTGCCATCAGGGGCGGTAAATTGTCCAGAAAAATAAAACCGTTGGTCTTGGTCATGCTGCATGACCAATTTTATAAGCAGGCTGTGCCAACCTTGCGATAGGTTCAGCACACCCACCTGTGGCGCTTCAATCCGGTCCGCCGTGGCAATTGCTGGCAGGCCTTCGGTGGTCAAGCCTTGCAGCAGTGTTTTTGCTTGCGAGGTGGCGAATGAGAATTTCATCGGGAGACTAGGATCATCCGCTAACTTGAAAGGTTGCCCATCTAACCAGCCGTCGGTCTTGATCCCAGATTGTTGCAAATGGAGCAGTGCCTGCATGGCCTTATCCGCTTTTAGGTAGACCTGTGCATAACCGCTCCCGCGCGACCAGCCATAGGAATGTCCGGTTTTGGGCTCTATATCGGCCACACCGTTGGCTTGCGTGGTGGCAACACGCCATGCCCGCATTTCACCGCCCATCATTTGTAGGCTGAGATAAGGCTGACCGGGATTGGGCCTTAACACCGTTTCGGTGTCCAGCCCGTAAATCGAAACCCCCGACAATCCATCCTGTAAGCCGCCCACCAACCAAGCGTCAGGTATGCCGCCTTTAAGGGGTTTAGGCGCATCTGGAATGACTGGCGTTGGCATCAGCGGCTTACCGGCTTCGGTTGGCTCGGCAAGAAATCTCGACACCTCCTGTTCGTTGTCGGGTCGGGACAAAATACCCAGGATACTGTAATGGTCGTCAGTTATTATCGCTGTCGGCAATATCGATAGGTTCAAACTGCGGGAGAATGCTTCGGCTTCCGAACCTATCAGATAAGATACCGAAAGATCTCCATAACTAATCCTCGCGGCATCGGATGCTAAGCCCATAAACAGGATGTCGCCTTTTTCACCTTTTCCATCAAGCACATACAGATGTCGTTTGGCGTTAGGTGAGGGCTTGGCCAGTCCCAGAAAGCGATTCCTTGCCTCGGCCTGTGTGGCATCCATCCAGTCGCCAAGCGGCTTTTCCAGCTTGAGCAGAAAAGCATCGAAGACTTTTGCACCGTCCGCCTTTCCAGTATTGTTGATTTCCAGCCAGCGATCGCCCGGCAATACCGTCATCGTCTTCTCAGATTGCAGCCACTGATATTCCCAAGGCGTGGTGTTGGTCAGGTTGAAATCGCCACGTAATGCCAATTCATCCGGTTTTGTCCCTGCCTTGACCGCAAAATTCTGGCCCACTTGGGAAACCTCTCCGCCACTTTTATAACGGGCAAAAAAACGGTACTGCCCCGGGATAATCGCTGGATTAAGCTCAAAACGAAAATTTGCACCCCACTCACCAAAGCCTTGATGGAACACCTGAACTTCGTCCTTTTCTGCCAACATCGATTCTGCGCCTGCACCGACCGTAGCCGTACCCAACTGGATTTGCACGGCGCGATCTTTTTCCATTGTTGACAATGCCGGTGCATTGCCCAAATCCAGCAAAACCAGTGGCATATCGTCTGTACCACTGACAGGCAGGACGGATAATGGCGGTGCAAACAGGAATGCGTCAAAAACTTTGGCGTCGTGACCGGAACCGCTTTCCCTTATCTCAATAATCGTGTCGTCAGCCTTAAGGTTGACAGATGGTTCGGCAGCTATCCAAGCATATTCCCACCCTTTAGGCTTCATGAGCAGGGTAGCTCGTAACGTCAGTCCGGATGGGTCAGGGCCTGCCCAGATCGCAAAAGATTGCTCGCAGGCATTGGGGTCGCCACCTTGCTTCCACCGCGCCCAAAAACGATACGCTTTACCGGACAGGCCAGGGTTGACTCGAAACCGAAAATTGACTTTCCAACTGCCGAAGTCTGGATGCCTGGAAATAATTTCGTCTTTATCTACCTGAATCGACGAATCACCTTCATGCTCGTACACTTCACCAGCAGCTACCTTAATTGCCTTGTCATCTGCATTGATCGACGATGGCTGACTACCTAGTTCAAGGAGTAAGGCGGGATTGTTTGCACTACCTTGTATCGGCAAATCCTTTGCGGCCGCAGTATGAGCAAACCCTAAGCCGGTCGATACGAGCAGGGCTATTTGTATGGTGAGAAAAAATTGCGCCAATTGCCGCTCCATCGCGTAGGAAGTTTAAACTTGAAGTGAACTGAAGAAATCGTACCGCAACATAGCGTGCGGATAAACAAGGGTATTCGCATGTTACAGATTGGCCCGTATTATCTCATCCCAAAATGTAGCTGCTATGCC
>NZ_AYLO01000012.1 GCF_000496735.2 Methyloglobulus morosus KoM1 | reverse complement strand
ACAAGGCGACCATATTGACAAAAAACGGCTGGAACGAGACATGCAAATACCCTAATAACGTGAGGATTTGGTTATTGGGATTGTCGCATAAGTCAATATAGATATAGGTGACCGCCTGCAACAGTTCCATCAATGCGAAATACGTCAACGGAACCCACAGTTCTTTAGATTCCCCTTTCCACGCTACATATACCGCCGTACTTAAACCTACCGCAGCTAAAACACCCGATGCTTCTCCACTCCAACACATAAAACTGACCTTCGTTAATTAATGAAACACATTTGAACAATCGAATTGCCACCTAGTTATTTAAAATTTTTGTGGGCAACAAGCCGAGCCAAACAAACCAAAAGCGGCTAATTGTATTACAGAGACGGGTGTTGAGAAAAGATTATTGAGTGAGTTACAAAGAAACCCAACGCGCCCAGAAGATTTATCAGCTAAAAGTAGGTAGGTCACGCCAGCAATCCCTGCCGAAATGACATAACCAGGTTATGAACTACCCTTGATAAGCATCCCGATCCATATAAACATCAACATTATTCGATAAGATATTAGCCACAGGCAGATCTTGACCTGAACGCCACAGCTTAACCGCTTCTTGTTTGTTCGCTCCGGTAATCAGGAAAATAACTTGCCGCGCATCACCCAATGCCTTGGCGCTGATGGAAACCCGCTCCGGCGGCGGTTTAGGGGAATTATAAACTGCATGAACCAACTCATCGCTATTGTGTTGATGACCGGGGAATAAACTGGCGGTATGCCCGTCTTCACCCATACCGAGGAGCACTAAGTCAAAAGGCAGGGCATCTTTAACCACTTGTCGGTATTGGATGGCGGCCTGATCTGGACCCAATTCGGCGGAAATTGCAAAAACTTGCGTTTTGGGAATGCCCACCTTATCCAAAAAAGCTTGCCCTGCCATCACGCTATTCCTTTCCGCATGACCTGCGGGCAAACAGCGTTCGTCACCGTAATAGATGAACCATTTCGACCAGTCGGCATCCGCTTGTGCCAACAGCCGATACACTTTTTCCGGCGTAGTCCCGCCCGCCAGCACCAGTTTGAATTGCCCACGTTCGGCAATGGCTGAAAGCGCCGCATCAAGAATGCGCTGATACGCGGCTAAGGCAACGTCATCCGCCGTTGCCAGCGTGTGCCATTGGGTATTGTCAGGCTTCATATTTGCATACCTCCGGCGTTAACGAGCTGCGCCAGGATTGGCTTTCCTTCTCGAACAGGCGGCGGCTGTCTTCGGGGCCCCAGGAACCGGCAGGATACGTGGCGATGTAATCCCGTTCGATCGCCCAGGTCTGCAGGATGGGGTCGACGATGCGCCAGGCGTATTCGACTTCATCGAAGCGCAGGAACAGCGAACGGTCGCCTTTCAATACGTCCAGCAATAAGTCCTCATAAGCGTCGATGGCCTTTTCGTCCTGGTTACGGAAGCTGGCATCCAGGCTGCTGGTGCGGGTGCTCATTTCCAGGCCGGGCTCCTTGACGGTCATTTCAATGCGGATGCATTCTTCCGGTTGGATGCCGAGCAGCACCCAGTTGGGGTTCATGCACTGGACATGGGTGTCGCGGAAAAATTGCAGCGGCGGATGGCGGAAACAGATGGATATGGTCGATTGCGCCTTCGCCATGCGTTTGCCGGTACGCAGGTAGAACGGCACGCCGCGCCAGCGCCAGTTGTCGATGTACAGTTTCATGGCGGCGTAGGTTTCGGTGGTGCTGTTGGCGGGGATGTTGTCTTCTTGCAGGTAGCCGTTGACTTTTTTCCCGCCGATCGTGCCTTTGGCGTATTGGGCGCGGAAGGAATGACCGTGCACGGCCTCTTTCGGGATCGGCCGGATGGATTTGAGCACTTTGACTTTTTCGTCGCGCAAGGATTCGGCTTCCATGGAGACGGGCGGCTCCATCGCCACCAGGGTCAGCATTTGCAGCAAGTGGCTTTGCAGCATGTCGCGCATGGCACCGGCGCTGTTGTAATAGTCGCCCCGGCCTTCGATGCCGATTTCCTCGGAATGGGTGATCTGGACATGGTCGATGTAGTTCCTGTTCCACAAGGGTTCCAGCAGCACGTTCGCAAACCGGAACACGAGCACGTTTTGCACCATGCCTTTGCCCAGGTAGTGGTCGATACGGTAAACCTGCTCTTCGGCCAGATAATGGCTGATCCGTTTTTGCAAGGCTTGGGCACTGTCCAGGTCAAAGCCGAACGGCTTTTCGATAATCACCCTCCGCCAGCCGTATTCTTCCTCGAATAACTGGTTGACGCTCAGCAATTCCATCACTTGCCCAAAATCGGCCGGGCTGATGGACAGGTAAAAGGCGATATTCCGGGAGAATTGCCCGTCGGGATTATTTAACAGTTCTGCGAGCGCGCTGTAGGCTTCCGGCTCGTGCAAGTCGCCGCGGTGGTAGTGGAAGCGTTCGCTGAAGCGCTTGAAGACTTTTTCGTCCATCTCGCTTTTGATTTTCTGCTCGATCATTTCCCTCAGTTCTTTCAGCCAGGTATTTTGATCCCACGGCCTCCGGCCTATGGCGACAATCTTGGTGCCTTCCGGTAGGTGGTTCGCCGCGTCCAGGTGGTACAGCGCGGGCATGAGCTTGATGCGGGACAGGTTACCTGTCGCGCCATAGATAACGTAGGTGCAGGGTTCGGCGTTCATGGTTTGAAGGGTTACGTTTAACTGAATTTTGTTATGCACCTCTTTTCGTTAAATTTCTGTAGGTTGGGGTGAGGTACGAACCCCAACATTGTGAGTTAGTTTATTTGTTGGGGTTCACAAGTTCACCCCAACCTACGGTTAAGCTACACATTATAAGTGGACGAAGCGGTCTTCCCGCCATGCCCAGTCCAATCGGTATGGAAAAACTCGCCCCTGGGCTTGTCGGTGCGTTCGTAGGTGTGCGCGCCGAAGTAGTCCCGTTGCGCTTGCAGTAAATTGGCGGGCAGCCGTTCGGTGCGGTAGCCGTCGAAATACGCCAAGGCAGATGAAAACGCGGGGGTCGGGATGCCCATTTCGATGCCGAAGATGACCGCCTTGCGCCAGCCTTCTTCGGCTTGCCGCATGGCGTCGATGAAGAAATCGGCCAGCAATAGGTTTTCGATGTCCGGGTTGGTTTGGTAGGCTTGTTTGATGTCGTTCAGGAAGCCGCTGCGGATAATGCAGCCGCCGCGCCACATCAGGGCGATTTCGCCGTAGTTGAGGTTGAAGCCGTATTCGCTCGAGGCCTCGCGCAACAACCGGAAGCCTTGGGCGTAAGAGATGATCTTGGCGGCGTATAGGGCATTACGGACGGCGTTTATCATGGCTTGCTTGTCGCCTGTGAATGCTTTTTTGGGGCGGGCCAGGAATTCGGCGGCTTTGACGCGTTCGTCTTTTTGGGCGGACAGGCAGCGGGCGAACACGGCTTCGCCGATGAGCGTCAGCGGTATGCCCAAGTCCAGGGCGTTGATGCCGGTCCATTTGCCGGTGCCTTTTTGGCCGGCGGTGTCGAGGATTTTGTTGAGCAAGGGCGCGCCGTCTTCGTCCTTATAAGCCAGGATGGCGGCGGTGATTTCGACCAGGTAGGAGCTGAGTTCGCCTTTGTCCCATTCGTCGAATATGACGTGCATTTCGTCGGCGCTTAGGCCCAAGCCTTCGGACAAGAGTTGGTAGCCTTCGCAGATGATTTGCATGTCGCCGTATTCGATGCCGTTGTGCACCATTTTGACGTAATGGCCGGCGCCGTTGTCGCCGACCCATTCGCAGCAGGGGTCGCCGCCCACTTTGGCGCTGATGGCCTGGAAGATCGGCTTGACATGGGGCCAGGCTTCCTTGTTGCCGCCGGGCATGATGGACGGCCCGTGCCGCGCGCCTTCTTCGCCGCCGGACACGCCGGTGCCGATGAAGCGGATGCCTTTTTCTTTCAAGGTTGCGGTGCGCCGGTTGGTGTCGGTGTAAAGCGAGTTGCCGCCGTCGACGATGATGTCGCCTTCGGACAGTAGCGGCACCAGCTTGTCGATGTACTGGTCGACGACGTCGCCCGCCTTGACCATCAGCATGACGATACGCGGCGAGTTCAAGCTGTCGACCAGTTCCTGCAAGGAGTAGGCGCCGATGACTTGGGTGCCGCTGGCAGGGCCCGCCAGGAACTCTTCCGTCGTGGCACCGGTGCGGTTATGCACCGCGACCTTGTAGCCGTGGTCGTCCATGTTGAGCACCAGGTTCTGCCCCATCACCGCCAATCCGATTAAGCCTATGTCTGATTTCATTATTATTACCCGAAAATTAAGTTCATTTTGTTGACGACATACTAGCACGATTCACAACAAATCTGCACTTAGGCTGTATTACGCCAAGGCTGAAATCCTTAGTTATTCCAATTGGAATTGACTTATATCAAGGCCATTTTTTACTTAAGGAATCTCTGATTAAGTCACCCGAAATTGCTAAAATTACTCAAGTGCGCGTAACATGAGA
>NZ_AYLO01000011.1 GCF_000496735.2 Methyloglobulus morosus KoM1 | reverse complement strand
TATAGCCTATTAGACTCCCACCTTATGTAATTTAAGTTCATTGCATATTGCCCATAATATAGCCATAGGAAGCCTTCATCTTAGGTTGAACTTAGAGTTAAGATAATAGATTAGGATAACAAATGGTGAATGCTATGAGTGAGCAGAAAAGCCCTGTGGCGAAAATTAAAGGTATTTCTGACCTGCAATCTAAGCTGGCTTCAGAATCACCGGAAGATGATGCATCACAGCTGCCCGCTACCGCTACTGACACCTCGACAACAAAGCGTGCCACGAAGACCCATTACCGTGCGTTGATTGTGGATGATAATGCCGCATTCCAAAAGCTATTGGGATTAAGCCTTTCCATGCATCCCCAAATAGGGCCAATTGACTGCGCCGATAGCGGTGAAAGCGCAATCGAAAAAGCCAAAGCCACTTATTACGACATTATTTTTATGGATGCGCTGATGCCGGGAATTGACGGTTATCAGGCCTGTGCCCTTTTGCGGGAAAACCCTGATTATAAGCATACGCCTATCATTATGGTATCAGGATTAACCGAACCGTATGATGAAGTCAAAGCATTTATTGCAGGAAGCACAACTTACGTGAGAAAACCTGTGCAGCAAATACCGTTTAAGGCGCTAATTACCAGAGTGTTGAACTTGCTAGAATATAGGGTATCTTAAGGCAATATTTGTTTGATCTTGCGCTTTAAGCCCCTCAGTTCAGTTGTTGTAGTAACCAAGGATTTTCCTGGACAAGCTAATTAACTGACTGAAGTTGCAATTGCATGATTAGGTTTTTGATCTCAATTTCCTGCGCCATGACACTGGCGCACAATAGAAATTGACTGTTCGCCCGACGAAGGTTGTCATCCGGTTCGGTCACCTTAAAATAGCGGTTGCCGTCAAGATAATCGGTATAGAACCGGATGCCTAATTCGAAGGGAATCAGCCGTATGGCGGGGTAAAGGAATTGGTAATCGTTCATTGAAAATAAATTGCCCATTTGTGCCAGATAGCTGGTTAGTAACCTGCGGCATATTTCAAGATCGAAGCTATCGGTCATCGTATTATGGGAGCAGGAGCGTAGGCAATCGCCAATGTCGTAATGAATAAGTCCAGGTTTGACCGTATCCAGGTCGACAATGCTGACGATATGCCCACTGGTCGTGTCGAACAGGAAATTATTCAGTTTGGGATCGCCGTGTATAACCTTTAATGACAGGAAGCCTTGTTCTTTTGCGGTTTCAAGATCATTGACGATGTGCTGAAGACGGGCGATAAAATCCCTGCAATAGGAATTCTCGGCTATTGGTGTCCTATTTTTTACTTCCTGGTAATGGCGCAAATAGCCGGGTGTAATGTGGAATCCGGGCAAGGTATCGCACAATGTTGTGGCGTCCAACCCATAGGCCAACCGATGGAATTGTCCCAGGGCAGAACCCACCTGTTCTGCTTGAGCCAGATCGGCGATGGTTTCCAGGCTTTCTGTGTTTTCAATGTAATTCAATGCCCGCCAATAATCGCCTTGCCCGTCGCAGAAAAAATTATCCCCATTTCCAGTCGGTAATAGCTGAGGAATTTTTAAGGCAATCGACTTATCGTTGACTCGGCCAATGTGCCGGTTAAGGGCCATCAGGTTAGTCATGATTTGTTCGGGATTAGGAAATACGTGTTTGTTTATCTTCTGCAAAACGAAGGGTTTTGTCCCTGTCGTAACCCGATAGGTGTCGTTGATGAAGCCATTGCCCAGTGGTTGAATGTTTGTGGCTGAGCGGGAAAACTGTTGGGCAATAACATTAAGCGGCATTTGATTATTCAATGGATCCCTCACCCAGTCCCTCTACAAGCCTCTCTTGAGGCGATTAACTGACTCAGGAGGAACGGGATCATAAGTCGGTTCGCCTTTTCAATGATGCAAGTGCGCGGACAACCAACGGGCTGCAACTTCTTCGGCCATGCCTTTGCGCCTTGCATAATCCTGAAGCTGGTCCTTGTCGATTTTGCCGACATTAAAATACTGGGACTCGGGATGGGAGAAATACCAGCCGCTCACCGCTGATGCGGGAAACATCGCAAAACTTTCGGTAAGTTCAATACCGGTCGTTTTGGTGGCGTCCAATAATTCAAACAATTTGGCTTTTTCGGTATGGTCAGGACAAGCGGGATAGCCCGGTGCAGGTCGTATGCCTTGGTAGGCTTCGTTAATAAGCTGGTTATTGTCCAGGGTTTCGTCTTCGGCATAACCCCAGTAGTTTTTCCTGATGACTTGGTGCATGTATTCCGCTAAGGCTTCTGCTAAACGGTCGGCCAAGGCTTTTAGCATAATCGAACTGTAATCGTCATGGTCGCGCTCAAATTCTTCCAGCTTAGTTTCAATACCAATGCCTGTCGTTACGGCAAACGCGCCGATATAATCGTGTTTGCCTGAGTCTATCGGCGCGATAAAATCGGAAAGGCAATAATTAGGTCGCCCTGGTGCTTTCATATTTTGCTGGCGTAAGTGGTGAAGCGTTTCTCGTTTTGTGTGACGGGTTTCATCAGTGTACAGGATGACATCGTCGCCTTCACTCGCCGCCGGAAAAAATCCGACGGTTGCCCGCGCAGATAACCATTGTTCATTGACTATCTGCTCTAACATGCGATTGGCATCGTCAAACAACTTTTTGGCTTCTGTGCCGACGACTTTGTCGTCGAGAATCTTAGGGTAACTGCCCGCCATTTCCCAGGTCTGGAAGAACGGCGTCCAGTCGATGTATTCGACCAAAATCCCTAAAGGAATATCGTCAATGACTTTCGTGCCTAAAAACGTGGGCTTAACCGGCTCGTACCGTCCCCAATTGAATTTGTTCTGCCGGGCGGCATCAAGCGTATGTTGTTTCGTCTGCGCTTCCCGCCCTTTGTGGCGTTCCCTGACTTCGGCGTATTCTTCGCGTATACTGTTGACAAAATCAGCTTTAAGTTCAGCGCTTAACAGGTTGCTGGCGACCCCAACACCTCGGGACGCGTCAGTCACATACACCGTTGCGCCTTCATAATGCGGCTCAATCTTGACGGCGGTATGCGCGCGGGACGTGGTTGCGCCGCCGATCATCAAGGGAATGGTAAAGCCTTGCCTTTGCATTTCTTTGGCAATATGCACCATTTCATCAAGCGATGGCGTAATCAGGCCGCTTAAGCCGATGACATCCACTTTCTCCAGGCGTGCGGTTTGCAAGATTTGTTCGGCAGGAACCATCACGCCTAAGTCGATGACTTCGTAGTTATTGCATTGCAGCACGACCCCAACAATATTTTTGCCGATATCGTGGACATCGCCCTTAACCGTCGCCATCAAGATTTTGCCGTTAGTCTGGCGATCTTCGGCGGATTTGTCCGCTTCCATGAACGGCATCAAATAGGCCACGGCTTTTTTCATGACACGGGCTGATTTGACCACTTGCGGCAGGAACATTTTACCCGCGCCAAACAAATCGCCGACCACGTTCATGCCGTCCATCAACGCGCCTTCAATGACGTGCAGTGGGCGTTCAGCCTCTAATCGAGCGGCTTCGGTATCTTCGTCGATATAATCGGCAATGCCTTTTACTAGGGCATGTTCCAGGCGTTTATTGACTGGCCAGCTACGCCATTCCAGGTTTTCCTGCTTGGCTTCGCCCGTGCTGCCATCACCTTTGTATTTTTCTGCAAGGGCCAACAAGGTTTCAGTACCGCTGCCGTCATGGGTATTTAAGACGACCGCTTCAACCGCATCGCGTAAATCTTTGGGGATATCTTCGTAAATCGCCAATTGCCCCGCGTTGACAATGCCCATGGACATGCCTGCCTGGATGGCATGGAATAAAAACACGGCATGGATAGCTTCGCGTACGGGATTATTGCCGCGAAATGAAAATGACACGTTGGAGACGCCGCCTGAAATTAGCGCATACGGCAGAGTTTGCTTGATTTCGTGGGTGGCTTCGATGAAATCTACACCATAGTTGTTGTGTTCTTCAATACCTGTTGCAATCGCAAAGATATTCGGGTCAAAAATAATGTCTTCAGGAGGAAAGCCAACTTGCCCAGTCAAAATCTTGTAGGCACGTTGGCAAATCTCGACTTTTCTGTCTTTAGTGTCAGCCTGGCCGACTTCATCAAACGCCATCACGATGACGGCTGCACCGTAACGGCGAACAAGCTTGGCATGCTTGATAAAGGCTTCTTCGCCTTCCTTGAGCGAAATGGAATTGACGATGCCCTTGCCTTGTATGCACTTAAGTCCGGCTTCGATGATGTCCCATTTGGACGAATCCAACATGATCGGCACTTTGGCGATGTCCGGTTCGGCAGCAATCAGCATCAAAAAGCGCACCATCGCCTCTTTCGACTCCAACATGCCTTCGTCCATGTTGATATCAATGATTTGGGCGCCGTTTTCGACCTGTTGCCTTGCCACTTCCAGGGCGGCTTCAAAGTCACCTTGAATAATCAAGCGCTTAAATGCCGCCGATCCGGTCACGTTAGTGCGTTCGCCGACATTGACAAATAAGGAATCCGCACCGATTGACATGGGTTCAAGCCCTGCCAGACGGCAACGTTTTTCAATGTCGGGAATCGTGCGCGGAGGGTAGGGCTGTACGGCATCACAAATCGCTTTGATGGTGGCRGGCGACGTGCCGCAACAACCGCCAATAATGTTTAGATAGCCGTTTTTTGCCCAGTCGGCGAGTTCCTTTGCCATTTGTTCGGGCGTTTCGTCATATTCGCCGAATTCATTGGGCAAGCCTGCATTGGGATGCGCTGAAACGTGAGTGTCCGCAATTGACGACAATTCGGCAATGTATTGGCGCAGCTCGGTTGCACCTAACGCACAGTTGAAGCCAAAAGAAATGGGTTTGACATGTTTAAGCGAATGCCAAAACGCGGCGGCGGTTTGCCCAGACAACGTACGGCCGGATGCATCGGTTATTGTGCCGGAAATCATGACGGGCAACGCATCATCAAGTGCGTCAAAACAGTGTTCCACCGCAAAAATTGCCGCTTTTGCGTTAAGGGTGTCGAAAACTGTCTCGATAAGGATGATGTCCGCACCGCCGTCTATCAAGCCTTTGGTCGCTTCAACATAAGCATCAACCAATTCATCGAAGGTGATATTCCGAAACCCAGGGTCGTTGACATCCGGTGACATCGATGCGGTGCGGTTAGTCGGCCCAAGCACGCCTGCGACAAAGCGCGGCTTGTCTGGTGTCTTGGCAGTAAATTCATCTGCCGTCTGTTTAGCAATACGCGCCGACTCCAGGTTCATTTCATAAACCAATGATTCCATGCCATAATCGGCCATGGCAATACGGGTGGAATTGAAGGTATTGGTTTCGACAATGTCGGATCCGGCTTCAAAATAAGCACTGTGGATCGCTTTGATAATATCCGGCTGAGTCAGGGACAACAGGTCGTTATTGCCTTTAAGGTCAGTAGCCCATTGGGCGAACCGCTCCCCTCGATAATCTTTTTCTTCAAGTTTATAGCTTTGTATCATAGTGCCCATCGCGCCATCAAGAAAAAGGATGCGCTTGGCCAATGCTTGTTTAAGAAGTGCTGATTTGCTCATTTAGTTGTATTGAAAGAATTTATTTCAGCCGCGTATTATTGCGTTAAAATCAATCGGGCTCTAACATTTTTTTAAAAACGAGGGAATAAGTTGAATAAACCAACCATAATGCAAACGATCAAGGGCGTTTTGGCCGCTTTTATTGGTGTACAAAGCGACAACAACAGGAAAATCGACTTCGAGCAAGGTTCGCTGACGACCTATATCATCGCGGGCTTGATTTTTACGGTTTTGTTTGTGTCAGTCTTGATTTTTATCGTTTCAAAAATAGTGGGCAATTGAATAGCTCCACGGCAACATTCCCGCTTAGTTGTCGAATGCCTTTCAACAAGCATAAAAAAAGCCCAAGCGTTGCCTGGGCTTTTTTCGTAATGCCAGACGATTATTTTTGGTCTGGGTTTTTGAAGCTTTCTTTGATGCTTTTGAACATGTCACCAATGCCACTGAACAAGTTGGACTTGTTGAGTGCTTCTTTTAGGACAAATTTGGTGCGGATAAACGCAACCAGCAAAAACCCCGCTATCGGTGGAAACAGTTCAAAAAATACCGACATGAACATTCCTTTTGGGCCTTGGAAACCACCCAGATTTTTTCTGTCGCCGATACTGGTCAAGTCACGTTCGTAAGCTTCTCCGCCTTCGCTGGCGCGCATCGACTCAACGATGTAATTTGCTGCCCCTATCATTATGAATTGCGAAGCCAAATATACAGCAGCGCATATCATGACCCACACCACACCATTTGTTACATTTGCCTTTGTGGTTGTCTGGTAAACCCAGATCAACGCAAGAAGGCCGACTATACCACCTATCATAGTTACACCCTTTATTGTTATATTTTAGTTAAAAAGAAGTAAAGAAACTGACATTTTAGGATCATTTCTGAACCATTTTTTTCGACGACTTTGCAATCCTCATATTTTTCACGCCCTGGCGAGACTTGTTTTTTGATAACGCCACCTTCAACGCTATATTTTACCGGGATATGCATCTCATTGGTACGCCCCCCTGCATCTGTGGCTATTGTTTCGAGAACGCCACCATTCTTAAAATCCCATTCCACTATAACCGCTTTTTTCTCGCCGTCTAGTTTCGCGGCTTCGGCGGTCACTTTCCACTTGCCTAAAATTTCAGATTCATCTTTCAGTACGACATCAGCGTGTGCTGAAAGTGCAAAAAAGATTGCCGCAATTGGCAATATTCCCAAATATCTTTTGATCATCTTCCGCGCTCCTCATCAATCGTTCTTATTATTGAAGGTAGATTTTAAACGATACTGCATTCGCTATCGAGTTTTAAATGCTTTTATGATGGATTTACTGTCATGAATTTTATTTTTGGGGTAAGAAACCGATTATTGAGTGTGGTCTTATGCCATCATACACGACAATCGCCAATAGCTGTTGATTCCTAAGCAACGGATTAATAATCGTAAAAATGCCCGATATCGGCCTGTTTTTTATGTAGTTGCCGATATATCAGGACAAGATCTTTCACATTGGCCTCAACAGTGATCCGATCTACGAATTCCTTGTCACCGTCCATTAATCGATTCAACTCGGTATCCCTAAGAATCTCTTTTCCACGGTTAACCGTGGGTGAACCGGGTTTATCCTTATAACAAAAGGTGATTTTGTCGTTCCCCGCGATATCCATAATCGAAAAATCAGGGTTATTGTGTTCTTTTTCAAGTTCTGTCAGGAGCAGTTTTGTGAAGGGTTGGTAATGCGGGGCGCTGATTAGTTCGCTGGTTAAGCCGCCATCTCGGGTCACGATGGCGGACACCATATCGTCCTGTACGCCAAATTGTTGGTGTGTGGCATAGGCGATGGCCCTTGAGTACAGGGTTTTAAGGCCGTATTCCACGGACAATATCGCTTTTCTTTCTATGCGCCGTAAGGCCTGTCCGAAGGTATGCCCAGCGGTACTGTCAAGCGCCCAAAGGCCTTTCAGATAAGAAAAATAGGGGAAATCGTACCAGGGATAATCATAGATAAAGGCCGCATAGTCCTTTGCAACCTTGGCGGCGTACTTGTCTTCGGCGACTTGCGTGTTGCCTGCCACGAATTCCGATGCACGGCCTATCGTGTTTTCGTAGATGTTTTTTATGGTGTTCTCGGTGGCGAAACTCCAGCCGATCACATTCAATACGGTTTTGTAACCCTCATTGTTATTCAGGCTGGTTTCGGTCAGTTTTATCACCTGATCGTATTGTGCCCAATAATCCCGGTTTGCTTGGAGATATCCGAATTCTGAGGGGAGGCCGTTTTCCATGACAGCCGCATATTCATCCGCCGCATAAACGATATACCACTCCGGGAGCGACAGGTAAGCATTATCGTAGGGCCTGAAATAATCTTTCACTAAACTGGCCGACTCTAATTGCTTTTTCCAGGCCCTGAAATACGCCAGTTTTTCTGGACTGTAATACTTGTCCCAAAGCTTGTTGGTGAATTTGCCTGTCGGATCGTACTGGTTTTTTATCTCAAAAAACTCAATTGCACCGGGATAAGCGCGGTGAAATTGCTCGTCTGTCGCATGGGGCTGGTAAGGCAAATAGTAGGTGCCGCCCACTGAAAGCACTTGATTTATCATGTCGCGTGTCCACTTTCCTACGTGGCTTTGCGAATCCTCGTCGGTGTCCTGCTTGTAATACACAACAAAAGCAAAACTTTCCTTCCTTGCCCAAGCGAGTTTTGCGCCCAAGTCTGGCAATGAGTGCCGAATGGAGACATTGATGACATTGACATCATTATCCGCAAAGACTTTTCGCATCTTTGGAATCCATTCATCAAAGTTTTCCACCGGAACAAAATATTCTTGCAGGACATACGTGCTATCTTTCCGGTTTTCTGGCTCAAGTTCGGCAATGTCGTAGCTCGCCTCGTAATTGCGGGTGTGCACTGGCGGCTCAGAACCATAGATTATCGGATCAATCACATGCCGACGAATCCATCTGCCGGTATGCCATTCGCTCATCACGACCCAGGCAATGCGATCCAGCCAATAATCTTGCCGTTGCGGAATCAATCGTCCTGAAGTTGTCGGGGCCTTGTCGGTTTCGCTCCAGCTTACGGCTGAAACCGCATCGAAATTGGGTGGATAGAGGTCGCCGTTATGAAAAACAACCTTTTTATTGTTGCGGACGTTTTTTGAAAAATAGGCCCAGTAATTTTCCGTAGGGATCAACTCCCTGGAACGCGCCACATTGACATTGTCGGCAAGGGTAAGCGTGACTTCGCATATCACGCCGATGCCGCCCATGCCGCCGATTGCGCTATAGAAAATATCAGCATGGGTTTCTGGCGATGCATCGACAATACGGCCGTCGGCAAGCACGATCTTAAATTTCTTGACGCTCAAGATAATCGGCCCCAGGCCAATATATCGCCCATGCACGTTGACTGACAGGGATCCGCCCACCGTGAAATTGGAATACGTCTGCATGATCTTCACGGACAGGTTGCTGGCATCAATGTGGTCTTGGATAGTCCGCCAACGGATGCCCGATTGTACTGTAATTTCCTTAGCTTCTGGGGAAAAGTTGAGTATTTTGTTGAATTCCCGCATATCCAAATGCACGGCGCGTTCACTGGCAGTTTGGCCGCCCATGCTATTCCTGCCGCCGCCGATAGAAACGTGGTCGTGCTTTTTGACGGCATCGACAACTTCTTCAAGGGTATGGGGCGTGACAATGGCGGCCACTTTGACGGGATGTAGTTCCGTGACCTCATTAACAATATTGTTTTTGGTGTTTTGCGCTTCCCGTGCCAGTTTGTCGGCGATAGGGTTTTCGTACGTGTAGATGGCAATCGCTATCACCGATAAACAGGCGGCCAACAGCCATAGCCTTATAAAAAGCCGCAGATACCTGATTTTGAACAGGTGCTGGTATCGTTTAATAAGCTTCATTAAACTTACTCAGTCAGCTCAATATGGTGTACGGATTTTGATAGCGCAATAATGACCAGCACCGCAATGAGGATGTGTGGGCCATTCAGCAAAAAATTGTCGATTACACCCTGGCCCGTAAAAAATCCATTTGTGATATAGAACAGGGCATCCAACGAATAATATCCGCCGATTACCATGAGATACTTTACCGTCCATCGGTATCCAGATAAAAGGGCGACGATGCCCGCCAATCCCGAAAGGCCATGCGTAATATCATCGAGCAGGGCAATTTTAAACAGCCCGAACATCAGCCATTCATAGGGGGCATCGGTATCAACAAGTACGCCCGGAATCCGTTCGATGAGCACGATTCCAATGAACAAGGCGGTCAAAAAAGTGGCGATAATTTTTGCGATTTTCATGGGATTACCTTTAATGGGTCAGTGAGTCTAAAAGCGCGGCGTCAAATTTTTCAGGGTTTTCAATCATGGGTATATGCCCCACTCCGTCAAGGGTATGGAGCCTTACATTGGGGATCGTCTGCAATAATATTTCAGTGCCGTTCATGGGAGTGAGGGTGTCCTTGTTGCCCCAAATGAGCCTAACTGGAAAAGGGATTCCTTTGTAGTTGGCAGACAAATTGCTTTTATGGGTAAGCGGGTCATTGACATAGTCACGTAGCCAATACGATAGCTTTTGGGTTGTCCCAATCGTGTCGAAAGAGCGGGTATAGTTTTCAAAAAGATCTTTGTCAATGCTGTCGGTAAGGTAAACAAAGCTTTTGAATTTGGAAATGCCGAACGCCTCGTTGTGGATAAGCAGCCCAATTAAGAGGTTTCGCAGATAATCACAATTTATCAAAGGCATCGTATTTGAGGTTTTTTGCTCATCGATATTAAGTACCCCGTCAATGATAATCAGCTTAACCATTTTTCCACTGTGTTGTAGCGCATATTCGGCGCTTGGCCCTGCGCCGTATGAATGTGCGGCAATAATGACCTGGCTTAATTTCATGTTTTCAATAAACTGGGAAATCCTGGTGGCTTGCTGGTCACGAAAATACCCGGAATTAGGTTCTACAGTGCTGTAACCAAAAGGGGGTAGGTCAATGGCGATGTAGTTGAAATCCAGGCCGTTTTTGTTTGCTGCCTGCATCACCCTGGCCCAAGTCCCATTCCATGCCGACAAGCCTCCCACGAACAATACGGTAGTCGATGCGTGGTTATTGATTTCTTGGTAGGCGATTTGTTCAGGGCCAATCGCCATATATTGGGTAGTTTCTGGTGAAGATTCAGTGGCCTTCTTGGATTCGACAATTTTTGTATTGTAGAAATACCATGCGTTTGCACCAACGATGAGTATCAAAAGCGTTATCAAAATACTTATGAGTGCCTTCTTGATCACTGTCATTGCTCCCTGTATTGATTGTTATGGTTTGAAACCGCAATCGCTTGGGTTGGGTAAACGCAGGTGTGGTGGCCAATAGTGGCCGCATAGGAATTCCCCTTGCTAAGCCAGAAGCGACCAATCTTAATAGTATCAACAATGCTCATGGCAATCACCTTGTCATTCATTCTTTTGTCGGTTTCCTTTTCGATAAATTTACCTAACTATAGGCTATTATTCACTAAATAGACATGAACTTAGCGCTGCATTCCATGTCCCATATTATTATTCATTTGTGTTTTTTACACGGTTTGTTTGATGTGATAAACTTTCTAGGATACATGGCTATTAATGAGTCTATCTGCCGTCTTGAGGGATAGCTGCAATACCTTAATGAGATTCGTATGACTGGAACAGGCAACATTAACCCCAAAGTGCAAGCAATCATCGCTAGCCTTAAAGACAAGCCCGGTGCGCTACTGCCCATTTTGCACGGGATTCAAGACGAGTTGGGCTACATCCCTCCCGAAACCTTGCCCGCTATTGCCGATGCCTTGAACCTAAGCCGTGCCGAAGTGCATGGTTGTATCAGCTTTTATCATTATTTTCGGGATACCCCGCCCGGTAAACATACTATCCATCTGTGCCGTGCCGAATCCTGTCAGGCTATGGGGTCGAAGGCATTGGAAGCGCATGTGAAATCACGGCTTGGCATTGATTATCACGAAACCACGAAAGACGGCGCATTTTCATTAGAACCGGTGTATTGCTTAGGTTTATGCGCTTGTTCGCCTTCCATGCAAATCGACGAAGCGGTTTATGGTCGGGTTTCATTAGAATCCTTCGATGCGGCTATAAAAGAAGCAGAGGCAATGGCATGAGCGTAACTGTGTATGTGCCTTGCGATTCTGCCGCCGTTGCGCTGGGCGCAGATCGGGTTGTCAAGGCGATCTGTGCCGAAGCGGTTAAGCGTGAAGTCGATATTCAGCTTGTCCGCAACGGTTCCAGGGGGTTGTTCTGGCTAGAACCTCTGGTAGAAGTCAGCACTGATACGGGACGCGCTGCTTATGGTCCTGTGCAAGTCAAAGATGTAACCGGCTTGTTTGATGCCGATTTCCTGACGGGTGGGGCGCATCCGTTAGCGTTGGGGTTGACGGAAGGGATCCCTTATCTCAAAAGACAAGAACGCCTGACGTTTGCCCGCGTTGGCATTACCGCCCCAGTCAATCTTGATGATTATTTGGCACACGACGGTTATCGTGGCTTGAAGAATGCGCTGGGTATGTCCGGTGCCGACATTGTTAAGCATGTCACCGATTCCGGGTTGCGTGGGCGCGGCGGTGCGGCATTCCCTACGGGTATTAAATGGAATACCGTGCTTAATACGGCATCCGAACAAAAATACATTATCTGTAATGCCGATGAGGGCGACTCCGGTACCTACTCTGACCGCATGATTATGGAAGGCGACCCGTTCGTCTTGATTGAAGGCATGACCATTGCAGGGATCGCCGTGGGTGCAAACCAGGGCTATATTTACTTACGTTGCGAATATCCGCATTCCCACAAGGCGCTGAATGAGGCTATCTCCAAAGCTTACGCGGTGGGCTATTTGGGCGATAACATCCTGGGTAGCGGTAGAAAGTTTGACCTTGAAGTGCGCCTGGGAGCGGGCGCTTATATTTGCGGCGAAGAAACATCCTTGATGGAAAGCCTGGAAGGCAAGCGTGGTTTGGTTAGGTTCAAACCGCCATTACCTGCAATCAGCGGGCTTTTCGGCAAACCCACCATCATCAACAATGTGATTTCACTGGCCTCCGTTCCGATCATCCTGGATAAAGGCGGCGAATTTTATAAGAATTTCGGCATGGGTCGCTCACGCGGGACATTGCCTATCCAGCTTGCGGGTAATTTAAAATATCCTGGCTTGATTGAATTGGCATTCGGCTTGACGTTACGTGAATTGCTTTATGATTTCGGCGGCGGCTCCGCATCGGGTAGACCGATCAAAGCCGTGCAAGTCGGCGGCCCATTGGGCGCCTACCTGCCTGAATCACAGTTTGACACGCCCATGGATTACGAAGCGTTTGCTGCCATCTGGGCGGTATTAGGGCATGGCGGCATTGTCGCATTTGACGACACCGTTGATATGGCGGAAATGGCGCGTTACAGTATGGAGTTCTGTAAGATTGAATCTTGCGGCAAGTGTACACCGTGCCGAATCGGTTCAACGCGCGGCATGGAAGTGATTGAAGACATTATGAAAGGCCAAGACCTGAACAAAAACGTCCCGCTGTTGCGCGATCTTTGCAATACTTTGCTTAACGGTTCATTGTGCGCGCTGGGCGGCATGACACCTTATCCTGTATTGAGTGCATTAAACCATTTTCCTGCGGATTTTGGCATAACGGACCAAGCCAACGCTGCCTGATAGATTAAAGAGGTATTCCCCATGTCTATGACACCAGAAAAAGATTTTGGCACACCTGCCAGTCCATCCACGCAAATGGTCAATCTTGAAATTGACGGTTTTCAGGTTATCGCTCCAGCCGGGACTTCGGTCATGCGAGCGGCGGCAAGTATTGGCATCGATATCCCCAAGTTATGTGCGACGGACAGTATCGAACCTTTCGGTTCGTGCCGATTGTGCGTGGTGGAAATTAAGGGTGGGCGCGGGATGCCTGCTTCATGCACGACCCCGATCGCGGAAGGTATGGTTGTCACCACCCAGAACAAAAAACTGGCGGATGTGCGGCGCGGCGTAATGGAATTATACATTTCTGACCACCCGCTCGACTGTTTGACCTGTGCAGCGAACGGCGATTGCGAACTGCAAGATATGGCGGGTGCGGTTGGCTTACGGGAAGTAAGGTATAACCCGGCGGGTGAAAACCATTTACGCGCCGTCAAGGACGAAAGCAACCCGTATTTTACGTTTGATCCCAGCAAATGTATCGTTTGCTCGCGTTGCGTAAGGGCTTGCGAGGAAACGCAAGGCACGTTCGCACTGACTATCGACGGGCGCGGTTTTGATTCCAAGGTTTCTCCTAGCCAAAACCAGCCCTTTATGGATTCCGAATGCGTTTCCTGCGGTGCGTGTGTACAAGCCTGCCCGACAGCAACGCTGATGGAAAAATCGGTTATCGACCATGGCGTTCCCGAACATGCAATAGTGACAACCTGCGCTTATTGCGGTGTAGGTTGTTCGTTCCGGGCGGAAATGAAAGGCAGCCAAGTGATACGTATGGTGCCGCACAAGGACGGCAAGGCCAATCATGGCCATTCTTGCGTAAAGGGTCGTTTTGCGTTTGGTTATGCCACGCACAAAGATCGCATCACCAAGCCGATGATCCGCAAGAGCATCAAAGACCATTGGCAGGAAGTGAGCTGGGAAGAAGCCATCAATTATGCGGCTTCCGAACTGAAACGTATCCAGGCCGAGCACGGCAAAGACGCGATTGGCGGTATCACCTCGTCGCGCTGTACCAACGAAGAGACTTATCTGGTACAAAAGCTGATTAGGGCAGGATTTGGCAACAACAATGTCGATACTTGCGCCCGCGTGTGCCATTCGCCTACAGGTTACGGGCTTAAGCAAACGTTTGGCGAATCATCCGGTACGCAAAATTTTGATTCCGTGATGAAAGCTGATGTCATAATGGTTATCGGGGCCAACCCGACTGACGGACATCCGGTTTTCGGTTCTCTAATGAAAAAACGCTTACGGCAAGGCGCTAAGTTGATTGTCGTCGACCCTCGCGAAATCGACCTGGTCAGGAACAGCCCGCACGTCAAAGCCGATTATCATCTAAAACTACGTCCTAGCACCAATGTGGCGATAATTAATGCAATCGCACACGTCGTTGTCACGGAAAACTTTGTTGATGAGGAATTTGTCAAATTCCGTTGCGACGTTGGGTCTTTCAACAAATGGCGAAACTTTATTGCCGATACACGCCACGCACCGGAAGCCACCGAATCGATAACGGGCGTTCCTGCCGCTGATATACGCGCCGCCGCACGCCTGTATGCAGGCGCAAAAAATGGGGCCATTTATTATGGCTTGGGCGTTACCGAACATAGCCAAGGCTCAACGATGGTTATCGGCATTGCCAATTTGGCAATGGCAACCGGCAATTTGGGACGTGAAGGCGTGGGCGTTAATCCCTTGCGCGGCCAAAACAATGTCCAGGGATCCTGCGATATGGGTTCATTCCCGCACGAATATCCGGGTTATCGCCATGTCTCCGATAAGGCCACCCGTGAGCTTTTTGAAAAGGATTGGGGCGTTAAGCTGCAACCTGAACCCGGCCTGCGTATCCCCAACATGTTTGATGCCGCATCCGATGGCAGTTTCCTTGGTCTTTATGTTGAAGGCGAAGATATTGCCCAATCCGATCCCGACATCCAACACGTCCACCACGCTTTGCGTTCGATGGAATGCGTGATCGTGCAGGATCTATTCCTCAACGAGACCGCTAAATTTGCCCACGTATTCCTGCCTGGGTCGTCTTTTTTGGAGAAGAACGGCACGTTCACCAATGCGGAACGCCGCATCTCGCCTGTCCGTAAAGTGATGCCACCCTTGGCGGGTCATGAGGATTGGGAGATCACCCAAATGCTTTCCAATGCCTTGGGTTATCCGATGAACTACAGCCATCCATCTGAAATAATGGATGAAATCGCACGGCTTACCCCTACTTTTACGGGTGTCAGTTTTGAAAAGATTGACCAACTGGGCAGTATCCAATGGCCTTGCAACGAACATGCGCCGCAAGGTACGCCCACCATGCACGAAGAAACCTTCATGCGTGACAACGGCAAAGGTTTGTTCATGCTGACGGAATTTGTCCCCACCCATGAAAAGGTGACGCAAAAATTCCCGTTGATCTTGACCACGGGGCGCATCTTGTCGCAATACAATGTTGGCGCACAAACACGGCGTACTGAAAACAATGTGTGGCATGCCGAAGATTTGCTGGAAATCCATCCACACGATGCAGAAGACCGTGGCATCAATGACCGCGATTGGATTGGCATAAAGAGCCGTGCCGGCGAGACGGTATTGCGGGCAAAGATTAGTGAGCGGGTTCAACCCGGTGTGGTTTACACGACCTTCCATTTCCCTGAATCTGGCGCGAATGTCATTACCACGGACAATTCCGATTGGGCGACGAATTGCCCGGAATATAAGGTAACGGCAGTACAAGTCGCCAAGGTCAGCCATACTTCGGAATGGCAGCAAAATTACCATGCGTTTTCCGAACGGCAAATGGAACTGCTCGCCAAGGAATGACAGGTGGCTAATCCCAACGTCGTTTTGCCAGCGGTCACTGCCGAATTAGGCTGGCCTAGCTACCAACAGAGCAAGGTAGAGCGCTGGCAGGGCAATGTCCGTACTGTCCAGCAGGATTATATCGCTGAAGAGACCCCAGTTTCACTGATCTATAACGGCACGCCCCATGTCGTCATGTTGGTTACGCCCACCAACCTGGAAGATTTTGCCTTGGGTTTCAGCATTACGGAAGGCATCATTGAAACGCCGTCCGAACTGCAATCCATCCACGTCTATAACCGCTCCAACGGTATCGAAATACGGTTGGAAATCCCCGAATCCCGCTATTCCCTATTGCCAGACAAGGGCCGCAACCTGACTGGACGTACCGGATGTGGGCTGTGCGGTGCCAGCACCTTGCAACAAGCCATACGTGACCCAAGTCATGTACAGGGTAACCTCAGTGTGGCGGCATCAGAACTCTTGACTGCGTTGGAAGAAATCAAGCAACATCAACAGCTTAACCAACTGACGGGTGCTGTTCATGCCGCTGCTTGGATAGTGCCGGGGCAGGGCGTTCAGCACGTAAGGGAAGATGTAGGTCGACATAATGCACTCGACAAACTTATCGGGCTCTTGCTCCGTACAGGGAAGAATCCGTCAATCGGCTATATGATAGTCACTAGCCGGGCGAGTTATGAACTTGTACAAAAGGCAGCCAGTGTGGGTATTACGCTATTGGCCGCCATGTCTGCGCCGACTGGCTTGGCCATACGTTTGGCGGATGAAGCCGGTCTTACGTTGATCGGTTTTGTTCGCGATGTTCAACACGTTGTCTATACCCATCCTGACCGCTTGAACCACACCATTTACCCAACCTTGATAAAATAATCCACCCTTAATGCACATCGAAAAACTGGTCTCAATGGCAAATGACATTGCCGATTTCTTTAATGCGGAAAGCGACAAGGAAATCGCTGCCGAAGGCGTAAAAAAACACATACAGCGCTCATGGGATCCGCGTATGAGAAAGGCAATTGTCAAGTATTATCAAGATAGTGGTGAAGGATTAAGCCCTTTGGCAGCGGACGCTGTAAAAAAGCTTATGGAAATGGGTTAAAGGTTAAGGTCGTACCCAACAACGTCATTTGCATCGCATAAAGCGAAAATTCTATCGCAACACAACACCTAAGCAGGTGGGTATAAGTTTCAGCTAAATAGCGTGGAAGTGTTCCCTTAATCCGTCGTTCCTGGACTTGCCACCGCTAAATGTATAAATGTGGGTGGTAATGACTTTTGCGCTTTCACGGCCAATGAAAAAATTAATTTTATTTGCTGTCTTACTTGAAATCGGTTATTTGGCCCTTTCCTTTGCCCTGGCGGAAATTTACGGGCAATGGTCCGTTGTAGGAGAAATTGTCAGGTCTGGACTAAGGATAATTTCAATCGTATTTTATGGTTATTGTTATCGAAAATATTTTTATCATGCTGGTCACCCATTCAGAATAAAAAATCGCTTAACCCCGCAATTTGCCATTCCCCTCTTGTCATTCTTCCTGTTCGCTATTTTTTACACCAATGCCGAAAACGAAACAATAACTTGGCAAATCCTGTTTGCCATCTCCGGTATTGCGGCGGGGGTCAAGGAAGAATTGTTTTATCGTGGAATCGTACAGAATGCATTGCAAAAGAAATACGGTTACAAAATAGCCTTGCCCGCCGCAAGCCTGGTATTTACGCTTGCTCACGTCCAGTATATCTATTACGGTCAGGTCGGCGGATTGGTGCTGATTGCATTGGCCGGTATAATCTTTGGGAGCATATTCATTTACACGGGCAGTGTCGTTTTTACTGCGCTTGTCCACGGCTTGTACGATGCTTTATTGTCAGTCAATCTTGTCCCGTTTAGATTAAGTGACAGTATTGCATTGCCCCTATGCTTTTTAATAGCGCTCGCGTTCCTATTTACAATAAGCGAGAAATTTAATGGAATGCAGCCAACAAATAGCGCAAACGACAACAACCAAGACACGTTAGGTTTACATTGAGACAAACAGATAAGGGATCGATGCCTTTAAGGAAACCCTGAACAAGTTTTCCGTTCATGGTTCGACAAGCTCACCACGAACGGAATCAAGTCGTTACCGTTCGTCTTGAGCCTATCGAAGGACTTAATCAGAGTTTCCTTAAGTTAAGGGGAGGCAGACGATTCTGGCATCCAGAAATTAAGTATGTGGACAGGGGAAGAAACTTATGGGGATTCCCCTTCATGATTCGAACAGCCCATCATGAAGGGTCGTTATGCGGAAGTTGCTTATTTCATCCAGCAGGCGGCGCGGAACTTATCCAGGCTGGCAATTGTTCAATATTGCCATACCAGCGCGGAATCTCGCTATAAGGTGCCATAGGATATTCAGCAAGTTCCGCCAAAGCCAGGAATGATCCCACCGAAAAATCGGCTAAGGTCACGTCATTGCCGACCAACCAGTCGCGGCCTTTTAGGTGTTGTTCCAACACTTGGGCAAAACGGTGGAAACGCTCTTCACCTTTTGCGACTTCTTGTAAATCGGCTTCAGCCTGCATGAAAAACTTCTTCACGACCTTTTCAAAAATCATGACCGAACACGCGCTGCCAAAGTGCGCCGCTTGCCAAAACTGCCAACGGTTAATGTCGGCCTGCACACGGGCATCTGTCGAGTATAAGGACGTATAAGGTGCTTTAGAACACAGGTATTGCATGATGGCATTGGATTCCCACAAGACAAAATCCCCGTCAACCAGGGTAGGTATCATGTGATTGGGGTTCAATTTGAGGAAATCGGGTTGCATTTGTTCGCCCTTGCTTAAATCTACCGCTTCCAGTTCGCAATCCAGGCGCAGATGATGGAGCACGGCAACCACGCGCCGTGAATTGGGCGAAAGTGGGAAATGATACAGTTTCATGTTAACCTCGCTTTGGTGTGATAATAATTGTCACTTGCTTAAAACAAGTGTGTTAATGTTTACATATACACTTGTATTTTACAAGTGTATTGTTTAGTTTTTATGACAGCAACGCAGAAACTTAGATTTCTTAATTTGTGAAATCGTAGGGGGCCAGTGTACAGGCTCTCCCAATTTATCCAAACCCAATTATGATCGATAAAAATACCTCTAACTACCGCTCGGCGTGTCCGCTATCAACTGCATTGGATGTCATAGGCGATAAGTGGAGTTTGTTGGTGGTGCGCGATATGTGCATGAAGAAGACGCGGTATGGTGATTTCCTGGCCTCGCCGGAAGGTATTCCAACCAATATTCTGGCTACCCGTTTACGCCGCTTAGAAGAAGTTGGCATCATAGAAAAAAAGCCCTACCAGACCAAGCCGTTGCGTTATGAATACTTCTTGACATCTAAGGGCGCGAGTCTTCTTCCTGTATTGCAACAGCTCGCAGTTTGGGCGCATAGCTATATTCCCGAATGCGGTGCACCGCCTGGCTGGTTTTTAAACGCTAAACCTGAAAACCTGTTAAAAGACCGCTAAGTCGAGAGGCGAAGGGAGAAAAGCAGCGGTTTTCACTATTAGGCTAAAAATTTTTAGACAACCGTATAGAATGATAAATATCCTATTCTTTAATTTTTTTGCCGCGTTATTAATAACTTTTCATTAACAAAACAGCTTGATACTGGTAAATTGCGCTTTGGCACTTATCCAGTGGACTGTGTTAGCCCAACCATGAGGAGATCGTACATGTCCAACAACCTATTAGAATCATTAAAACAGCACCTTTCGGGTGATGTCGTCTCGAACCTCGCAGCGTTCATCGGGGAATCCCCAGCCAACACGGCATCCGCGCTGAATACCGCACTGCCTACAGTGCTTGCTGGATTGGTAGGGCAGGGTACCGATTCCAACAGTATCGGCAACCTGTTTAAGCTATTAAGCGAAGGCAACCATGATGGCGGGGTGCTTAGCAATCTCGGCGCATTATCGCGAGGAGGCGACGAAACCGCCAAATTAGTGTCTGAGGGCAGGCATTTATTGACATCACTTTTCGGCGATAACTCCGACGCAATTACTGACCTGATCGCTAACGCAAACGGTATTGGCAAAAAAGCTACAGGCTCTTTGCTCGGCTTTATTACACCTCTCGTTTTGGGTATGGTCGGCAAAAACCTAAAGATTGGCGGCACCAACAGTGCTAGCGGCTTGGCAAGCCTGTTAAGCGACCAAAGCGGGTTCTTAAAGGATGCCATCCCTGCGGGTCTCAGCAGTCTGTTGACAGGCGTCATTTCGGCTGATGCCGCTGCGACTGCCGGCAACACGATAAGTGACTTCGATAAGGCCGCTAATCAATCGGATGCCAACGGTACTGCACCGACAAGCCCCACCAACACGGCAACCATCGTGAGCGATACCTTAGTTAGTATCGATGACGAAATTGAAGACGAAATTGAGGACATTGCCGAAGAAACCTCATCTTCTGCCGAGAATATGGCTGAAGACATTGATAAATCAGTCGTTCAATTGGACTCGCAACGCATTGAAGAAAGCAAAGAGTTTTCGCATAGTGCCGCAGTTGCAATCGAGGAAGGCGCGGGTGAAGGCGGTAAATTCCTGCCCTGGATACTGATTTTAGCGGCGCTCGCGCTGGCTTGGGGGTTGTTGAAAAGTTGTAGTGTTCCCGATCCGGCCACAAATGCTACAGCGCCCACAACCACCACCGCGCCTAGTGTTGCGCCACCACAGGAAACGAGCCTGCCGCCGGCAGCGCCCGTTGTCGCCGCTCCGCCGCCCACGCCCACTGCTCCTGAACCGGCCAAAGTCGAGGCACCCGCCACTGACAGCAATATCTTTGAGAAAACCTTATCTGACGGTTATGCCATCAAATCAGCTAAAGACGGATTTGTAAGCAAATTGCTCGGCTTTATTGAAGGGGGCGAAGCCGTTAGCAAGGACCTATGGTTTACTATGGATGGCATCACCTTCGACACGAACAAAGCCACTATCAAAGAAGAATCAACGATACAAATCAATGATATTGCTGAAATCCTGAAAGCCTATCCAAAAGTCAAAATCAAAATTGGAGGCTATACGGACAATACAGGCAAAGCGAATGCCAACAAAACACTGTCCGATAACCGCGCTAAAGCCGTTAAACAAGCCTTAGTGAGCAAAGGTATTAAGGGAGATCGTATTGAAACCGAAGGTTACGGCAGCGATAATTCCGTTGCCAGTAATGACACGCCCGAAGGACAGCAGAAGAACCGTCGTATAGATGTACGAGTAACTGAAAAATGATAGATTAGGTACAAGGCGTAAGACTTAAGGTATAAAACAACAATTTTTACCTTAGCTTGCGCCTTCAAGACTTGAAATGTCCAGGATAGTCAGCAAAAAACAGGCTTGGTAATGTCCTGTGTTTTATAATGTCATAGCCAACAACACTAATAACGATAAACGTATGAAAAATTTACACCATCAACAAAATCTTGTTTTTTCCATTTTAATAAGCACGGCCATTGTTTTCACCTTAGCGGGTTGTTCTGATGAAGAAAAACCCAAGCAAGAGCAAGCCGTCGTTCAAGATCAAACTCCCAAAGTTGAGCAGCATAGCTTCGACCATCCTCACGGTCCCGAAGTTACCGACATGCAAAAACACCAGTTTGAACATGATTTTGCTGCGCAATGCGTCGACCGGGAGTTGAACAATTCAACCAACAAAATTGAGGATGCAGAACGCTTGACCAAATCCTGCGAATGCATTGCAACGTACATGATGAAAGATTTGACCGCCCAGGAAGCCGAAAAATTTATTACGGAACACGAGAACCCGCAATCCTTGCGTATCAAATTTGAAGCCGCTGCTTACGAATGCCTACAGGAAAAAGCGCATCCGGAAGGGCCTAAGCTATTTGGTAAGCCACAATAGTAAGTTCGTGCATTGCTCCAGCCTCTGGATCTAATGATGCCAGGGGTTGGTTTTAGGGCGTGTAATACCAATCAAGCTTATCCACAGACCGAAATGACGGTCTTCTTGGCAAATTCTTTGAGTGTCTGCAAACCTCCGGCAATGACGACCTCGGGATCCGGGTGTTGCGTTTCTTGGCTAATTTGCTTTAAGCACTCTTCAGCCACTATTTGTCCATGCTCCTGGATGATTTCCAGCATCCTGTAGGTAAAGGTATTGATTTCAATAAACTTCACCTCGTCGTCCTGTGCGCGGTAGGCTAGTAGGCAAGTCAGTTGCCCTGGCGGTTCCAGCGGCAAATAGTCGGGTGAGATAAGCTGGACAGGAAATTGGTAGGCCAGCGGCCAGGCTACAGGTGAAAGTTGTATTGCGCGATGGCGAAAATCATCCGGTATTATGGGGTACGCAGTAATATCCTCTTTGGCTATGGACAGGGCCATTTCGACCCACTCGTAGTGCGCCAGTTCCAGCAAAAAAGGGAAATCGTCTGGATTGTCCCTTTCATTTTCCAGAAAATCCAAAAATTCTTCGGCAATTTCAGAAAAATAAGGTGTTTTGCATTCGTGTTTGGAAAAAAATTCTTGCACCAGATCAAACCATTGCGGGTCGTCCAATAGCTTTCGGATGACGGGGAAATTGCCGGACAGGAAACTTTCTATATTATTGAACACCAACTCCCGGTACATTGCCATCCGCTCGGATTTCACGTCGCTTGGTGCGGGATTCCTTGCGGGATCACGTATGTAATCGGTGAATTCGCGTTGTTTGGCATTGAAATCGACGGACATGGTCAGGCTGATTTTCTTTCGTGTTGAATTCGCCAATCGCCCTGGATTGTTTTGATGGTATTGACTTCCTTCAACAATTCCACTAAAGGCGGAAGATTAAAATCGCGCTCCAACAAAGTTGGGAACACGCCAAACAGCTCGTATGCTTTCCCCAGCAGCTTCCAGACCGGATCGATGATGTCTGCGCCGTGGGTGTCGATCAGGAAATCCTCGGCTTCCACGTAATGTCCGGCAATATGGGCATAAGCAATCCGATGGGCGGGTATGGCTTTTAGGAACGCGTCGGCATCGTAACCATGATTGACGCTATTGACGTAGATATTGTTGATGTCCAACAACACGTTGCAGTCGGCTTCGTTGACAACCGCATTGAAAAAATCAATCTCGTCCATTTCTTGGCCGGGTGCGGCGTAATAAGAGACATTTTCGATGGCGATACGTTGTTCCAGGATGTCCTGTACCCGCTTGATCCGTGTAGCCACATGGGTTACGGCTTCCCCTGTGAACGGGATGGGCATCAGGTCGTACAGGTGTCCGCCTTTGCTGCAATAACTCAGGTGTTCGCTGTATAACTTGATACCGTGTTCGGATAAAAACCTTTTCACTTCAATTACAAAGGTTTCATCCAGCGGATCAGTGCTGCCTAGCGATAAGGATAAACCATGGCAGACAAAATCGAACCTTTCCGTCATGGAACGAAACTGTTTCCCGGATTTTCCGCCGATAGTAATCCAGTTTTCTGGCGCAACTTCGTAAAACCCGACATCAGCGGGGGGCGAGCCAACAATTTGGTTTAAGAGTGGGCGACGCAGCCCTAAGCCCGCATCATTGACTAAATAGGGAGTTGTGTCCATTTGAACACCTTGATAGTTGTAAAAGGAGGGCATGACAGCCCTCCTTCATTGCGTGGACGGTTAATACGCTTGCGAAGCTTATTTTGTTACTGGTGCAGCAGGCGCTGCAGCTGGCGGCGCTGCTTTTGTAGCACCACATGAACCATCCTTACTTTTCATCATTTCAGTGCAACCGGTCATGCCTTCACCGCAACCTTTCATCTTAGCGCCGCATGCACCTTCCATCTTTTTGGCCGCTTCGCAGTTTTTCATGCCTTCGGCACAGGCTGCACCGCAACTGCCTTCTTTTGCGGCCTTTTTATCGCCACATGCGCCTTCCTTGCCTTTCATCATGGCACCGCAGGATTTTTCCATGCCTTCTTTCATTTTGCCGTCTTTCATCATGGTGCCGCATTTGCCTTCGCCGCATGAACCGTCGGCTTTCTTGGCTGCTGGTGCCGCTTTGCTGCCAGCGCACGCACCTTCGGCCGCTTTTTTA
Source organism: Methyloglobulus morosus KoM1 (assembly GCF_000496735.2). Lineage (GTDB taxonomy): Bacteria > Pseudomonadota > Gammaproteobacteria > Methylococcales > Methylomonadaceae > Methyloglobulus > Methyloglobulus morosus. The sequence continues at coordinate 54,740 of NZ_AYLO01000011.1, read as the reverse complement.
GGTTCTGCCATGCCCATAGACGCACCGCACTTCATTTCAGCCAATTGCATATAACCTGAAGACAATTCCGTCATACCAAAGGGATTGGTTTCGGCATTGGCCGGCATTGCGGCAAAGGATGAAATCAGGGCGGCACCCATGGCGGCTGCTAAAGGGGTTTTGTTCATTTTCTTCATCGTGTTATCTCCAGGGTTATAAATTTTAAGCATCGATATTCTCATACCGAAGGCGGGTTACGATATCCTTTCAGAGCTGAATAAGGAATGAATAACCCTTACGTAGGCGGTAAAACAAACAAACTATACAGAACTCGCCGATTTCTTTCCAGCAAAGATTAGCCGTCTTAGCTATTTACGGCTTTATTGTCGTATTCGCACAAATCAGCAATAACACACTGACCACACTTCGGTTTTCTCGCAACGCAAGTATACCGCCCGTGCAAAATTAGTAAATGATGGGCATTTTTTTTGTGGCCTTTAGGCACCCATTTATCCAATTTGCGCTCGACTTCCAGCACATTTTTACCGGGCGCAATCTTGGTGCGGTTAGAAACACGGAAGATATGCGTATCCACGGCTATCGTATGCTGACCAAATGCCGTGTTGAGAATGACATTGGCGGTCTTTCTTCCGACACCCGCCAGGGCTTCAAGTTCCGCCCTGGTTTCAGGCACTTTTCCTTTATGCTTATCCAATAATTGCTGACAGAGTGAGATGATATTGGCGGCTTTGGCATTAAACAAACCGATGGTTTTGATGTAGGCTTTCAGGCCTTCTAAGCCCAAAGCCAAAATCGCTTCCGGCGTGTTGGCGACTGGGAACAGTTTTGCGGTCGCCTTGTTAACGCCGACATCGGTGGCTTGCGCCGACAACACCACGGCGATGAGTAATTCAAACGCTGTGGAATAATTCAGTTCAGTGGTAGGTTCTGGAATGGCTTCGGCAAGGCGATCGAAAATGCCCTGTCTTTTTTGTTGGTTCATTAGGGGTACGCTTAGGCTGAAGATCTATCAATACCGGTATCAGAATGCATAAGCAACAACGCTTCTTTCTGTTTCCTTACCTTTTCAGCTTTTTCCAAAGCCTCGTAAGCTTTACGGCGATTCCGTGCCTCATAGCGGCGCATTGCCGTCATTTTGCAGGCGGATTTTTGTGCTAGAGAAAGTGCGATAGATAGCGGTTTCATCTCAATGCAATCAACTGGACACGGTGCAACGCATAATTCGCAACCTGTACATTCCGCAGAGATCACCGTATGCATCAACTTCGCCGCACCCAAAATGGCATCCACGGGACACGCGGCGATACACTTGGCGCAACCGATGCAATCCTCTTCAACAATAAACGCAACGTGCTTGGGCTTATGCACCCCAAACTCAGGATTTAACGGCTTAGTCTTTAATTCCAATAACGTAGCCAACTCCAAAATGCCCTCATCGCCCCCTGGCGGACATTGGTTAATGTCGGCTCGACCCAAGGCGATCGCTTCCGCATACGGCTTACAACCCTTATAGCCGCACTGTCCGCATTGGGTTTGGGGGAGGATGGCGTTGATTTGGTCGATTGAAATCATGCTTTTATTATATAGGATTAAGCATCATTCCTCGATCCTGGATAGATAAGGTTTAATTTTACAATCTGAATTTTGATTCACATCAACACGATTTGTGTAAAAGGATATACATTAACGTCAGGGTACGATGGACTCAAAGGCAACCAAAGTTCATTTTATGATCCCGGAACAGTTGTTAACTACATATAAAAATAAGAGAGGGTCACACTTTATGAAAAACAGTCTTTTTTTATTAGGCTTGCTGATGTCGGCAAATGCCATTGCGGGCGCGCGTACCGGACATCATGGCGATTTTATTGTCACCTGCCATCCGCCGAAGTTTATGCAAGAAAAGCCCCTCGACAATGCCCAAGTCAGCTCATTCCAAGAATTCGAGTTTATGACTTCAGACAATACCGATGGTAAGACCATCAAGGTGTGGGTGAATAATAAATTGCTTGATGTCGACATAGTCCCGCTTGCTAGCGGGCATTACCGTGTCAAGGGCAAGTTGTCAGAACCCTTGCTGGAAGGTAAGGCGTGGATTAAAGTGACATCCGAAAGCAATGACGGTTGCAATGCGTTGCGGGCATGGAATGTTTACATCAAAAAATAGGGTATCAAGCTAGGGCCGGTTAATTCACAGCCGTATGTAGCAACGCGAAATACGTGAACACAACCAATTGATTGCACTACGTTTAATTCGGTCTGACTCGCTGATTTCCCAGAAATTCCTCTGCCCATTGTTCTGCGCGCGGCGAGCATTGGGTCAAGGATACTTGGAATTCCGGGATCACAAAATAATCCGGTTCATGCAGGTAGGGGTTGCTCATGCGCCCGACATCGATTGCGTCATGGCTAAGGTCCACGAGTCGGCCATTGATGAAATTGTATTGATGCTCATAATGTCCACGGATGGTGCCGCCAAAAACATACTGCATAAACAGTGACCCGTATTTACAGGAACCCGAAAGGTCGGTGGGTTGGGTTAGTTTGCAGTCAACAGCACTTTCGCACCATTTGCTAAATACAAAAACCTTTGCTTTGGCGAAGTTGTCGTAGGTATAGGGAAGTCGTCCTGCTTGTGGAGATGTCCAGTCAGTGATTTTCATGATGGATCTCCGAGGATGGTAGGCATAATTAATACCATACACTATAGCATGGAGGATTTGATTCTTTTAGGCTTATTGTTTTACCTGGCTATTAACCAAGCCGCAGGTTCACCACGAACGGCCTTTTTATAATTCTTGGTACCTGGACCTTCCCAGCAAGCGGCGCAAGTTCCTACTTGCCTGCCGCACTTCCGCTATCTTTGGCGGTAGTCCCTGCCGGAATGACGGTATCTTAGTCAGGAAATTGATGTCAACTTGATTCCGCCCGGCTCGACAACCTTACCACAAATAAAATCAACTACTTAACCCGCATTCCTGCAACCGCGCCCTCGTCAGGGCTCAACACAAAAATATCCTTCCCGCCCGGCCCTGCTGCCAGCACCATGCCTTCGGATAAGCCAAACTTCATTTTACGAGGGGCAAGGTTGGCTAATACGACGGTTAAGCGTCCTTCCAAGTCTTCCGGTTTGTACGCGGACTTGATGCCTGCGAATACCGTCCTGGTTTCATCACCGATATTGACGGTCAATTTCAATAATTTGTCCGCTTCCGGTACAGATTCCGCCTTGATGATTTTGGCGATACGTATATCCAGTTTGGCGAAGTCGTCGATTTGGATGGTGTCGGCGATGGCTTCAAATTGTTTGGCTTTGGTTTCGGCCTTGGGATTTGTTTTGGCTTTATCGCTGGTTTTTTCCAGGTTTTCTTTCGATGCCTCGATGATTGCCGCGATTTTGTCGGCTTCAACCCGAGTCATCAGCGGCTTGAATTCATTGATGGTATGGCCTTCCAGTGGCTGTAATCCGGTCACCCAGTGTTGGCTTTCAATGGCCAAAAACTGTTCGGCTTCCTTGACCAGCGCGGGTAGCACAGGCTTAAGATAAGCGGCCAACACACGGAACAGGTTAAGCCCCATCGAGCAGACATCGTGTAACTCCTGGTCTTTGCCTTCTTCTTTCGCAAGCAACCAGGGCTTTTTGTCGTCGATATACGCATTGGCCTTGTCTGCCAAGGTCATGATTTCACGCATGGCTTTGGCAAATTCACGGGTCTCGTACAACTCGGCAATGGTATCGTTGGCGTTGATAAAATCGGCAAATAAACCGGGTTCCGAGCAGTTATCGGATAAGCGATTGGCAAAGCGTTTGCTGATGAAGCCACTGCATCGGCTGGCGATATTGACGACTTTACCGACGATATCGGAATTGACCCGTTGGCTGAAGTCGTCGAAATTAAGGTCGATGTCATCCACCCCGGCGCTGATTTTGGCGGCGAAATAATAGCGCAGGTATTCTGGGTTTAGGTGATCGAGATAGGTCCTTGCCTTGACAAAGGTGCCACGCGATTTGGACATCTTTTCGCCATTCACGGTCAAAAAGCCGTGCGCGAAAATGGCGCTGGGTGTCCTGAACGCTGCCCCGTCCAACATCGCCGGCCAAAACAGCGCATGAAAGTAAATAATATCCTTGCCGATAAAATGGTATAGCTCAGCATCGCTGTCGGTACGCCAGAATTCATCGAAATCCAGCCCCTGCTTATTGCACAGGTTAAGAAAGCTTGCCATGTAACCAATCGGTGCATCCAGCCAGACGTAAAAGTATTTGTCCGGTGCATCGGGTATTTCAAAGCCGAAATACGGCGCATCGCGGCTGATGTCCCATTGTTTCAAGCCGCCGTCCAGCCACTCCGCCAGTTTATTGGCGATTTCAGGTTGCAAATGCCCCGCAGTCGTCCAGTCGCGCAGCATGTCGTTGAAATTTTCCAGATTGAAAAAGTAATGGACGGACTCTTTCGGAACGGGCTTAGCTCCAGAAATCGCCGATACGGCATTTTTTAGATCGGTAGGCGAATACGTCGAGCCGCACACTTCGCAGCCGTCGCCATACTGCTCCAACGCACCGCATTTAGGGCAATCGCCCTTAATAAAACGGTCGGACAAGAACATCTTCTTGACCGGATCGTAACCTTGGGTAATTGTCCGCGAGGTGATATGTCCGGCATCCCGCAAGCGTTCGTAGATTAACGAGGAAAGCATTTTGTTTTCTTCGGAATGGGTGCTGTGGTAATTGTCGAAAGCCACGCCGAATTCGGCGAAATCCGCCTGATGTTCCTTGCTCACTTGGGCAATAAGCGCTTCCGGCGTAATGCCCTCCATGTCGGCCCTCAGCATAATGGGGGTGCCATGCGTGTCGTCGGCACACACGTAATAACATACGTTACCGCGTTGCTTCTGAAAACGTACCCAAATATCGGTCTGTATGTATTCGACTAAATGGCCGATATGGATAGGGCCGTTGGCATAGGGTAGGGCGCTGGTAACCAGGATTTTTCTTATGGACATGGGGTATACGAACAGGTCAAAAATAATGGCGCATTATGGCATAAACAGCGGCATGTTGGGATATTGGGTAGCATTGGGGCATGGTAGGTCGATTTGCTGTAAAATGGCACCATCGCAGAAATGTAGAATTTTGCGTTTCTATCCCCAGCCCAGATTAAACCCCAGGATTTCAATTTAAATGACCGACATTTCCAAAACCGACGTAGAAAACGTCCTTAAAGCCACCATCGACCCTAACCACGGCCTTGACCTTATTTCCGCAAAGTCGGTTAAGGCAATAGCCATAGAAAACAATGACGTTACTGTCAAAATAGAACTCGGTTATCCGGCCTTAAGTTATCATGATGAATTAAAAGCATTGGTGATGCAGCAGTTGCAAGCACTTCCGGGCATTGGTGCCATTACGGTAGAAGTTTCCACCAAAATCATCTCGCATGCCGTACAGCAAGCCTTAAAACCCCAGCCCCACATCAAAAACATCATCGCGGTGGCTTCGGGTAAGGGCGGAGTGGGTAAATCCACCACCGCCGTCAATTTGGCCTTGGCGTTATCGGCAGAAGGGGCTAACGTCGGCATTCTGGATGCCGATATTTATGGCCCCAGCATCCCTACCATGCTCGGCTTGTCCGGTTATCCCGAAAGCCGGGACAACAAGACCATGCTGCCGAAGGTTGCCTATAACATCCAAACCATGTCTATCGGTTATCTGGTGGATGCAGGCCAAGCCATGATCTGGCGCGGCCCGATGGTCACCAACGCCTTGCAGCAATTGCTCAGGGACACCAATTGGGACAATGTCGATTATTTGATCGTCGACCTGCCGCCCGGCACCGGCGACATCCAATTGACCTTATCGCAACAGATACCCGTCAGCGGTGCGATTATCGTCACCACACCGCAAGACATCGCCCTGATCGATGCCCAGCGTGGCCTGGGCATGTTCCAAAAAGTGAATGTGCCGGTATTGGGTGTTGTCGAAAACATGAGCATGCACATTTGCAGCAATTGCGGCCATAGCGAACCCATCTTTGGCACGGGCGGCGGCATGGCGATGGCGGAAACTAACCATGTCGACTTCCTGGGCGCGCTGCCGCTGGATATCAACATACGCATCCAGGCCGATTCCGGCCAACCGACCGTTGCCATTGACCCAAACAGCCCAGCCGCACAGATGTACAAAGCCATTGCCCGTAAAGCGACGGCAAAATTGGCGTTGAAGGCGAAGGATTTTAGTACGCGGTTTCCGAATATTGTTATTCAGAATACGTGAGCAGATTCTAGTTTTTAATCCCTTAATAGATTAAATTTTTATGAAAAATTTAAAATTTTGTACTTATTGTGATGCTAATACAGTACAGAAGATGGTATTCGAAACTTCAAAATGGCATGTTCATGAGGTTGCTTTCAAAAAAGAAAAAACTGATCTTTCTGAGTCAACGTACACATTAAAAGAAATTACGGAACAGGTCTGTCAATGCTTGGGATGTGAAAGAATACACATTTACTATACTGAAGAAATCCCAACCTCGGATCCCAAATACAAGCCGCATGAATATCAAGTTCCAAAAAAACTTGAGAGGGTTCAACCTAATTGGTTCAAAGATATCAACCTGGATTATTTCGATTTACTTGGTGAATTATATTCAAACTACAATCAAGGGAATTACATTTCTTTTTCTATTTGTAGTAGAACCCTGGTTGACACGATTCTAACTGAATCGATAGGTGATATAGGTGGATTTGCAGAAAAATTAACAAAGTTTAAGTCAAACGGATATATAACAAATACTCAATATGAAATTTTAAAATTTCTTGTCAACTCAGGTAATGCATCAGCTCATCGGGCTTACAAACCATCTAAAGATATTGCCAGTAATATATTGGACATTGTCGAGCATATACTGAAAGAAGATGTCTTAGCTAAAAAATCTTTAAAACAGGTAAATGAAATCCCAAAAAGAAATATCGAGTAGAGCCGTAGATACTGTTATCCAAGTCAAGCGGCGTGAAGGCTATCAAACCCCACTTGAATTTGAACGGAATTTTTATAGGAATGCTGCCTAAGAAAGTGTCCGGTTAATATTGACCATTGCACAATAGTCAGGGCGTTTTTTTCGGTGGGGTTGATTCCTTGAGCCAATACGGTTAATGTAGATAGTTCAAGTTTTCACGTTAAATCTGGAAACTTACCCAATGTTACTCGCTGAAGTTTGCCTGTCGTCATTCGCTTAAATACGTTGAGTGGTTTATTGCTGGTGGAGCTAACCCTACCTATCAACTTTGAAACTTCAGTGTCTTGTAACTAAATGTTATATATAATTAAAAATATGGACTTATGTAACTGTTGCGGGGTATCAAGGGGTCGCATATTCAATGCGTCAAGGGGCTTAAAGTCCCTCAATGCCAACGCCGCACCGGTTCGGCTCCGGTTCGAGGTGCCGATGTTGTCAATAACGGGGCTGTTCATTAATTTCTTCTTATTGCTTATCCAACCTAGGGCCAACACTGGGGATAATTTTCAACAGCAAAATAAGCCCCTAGTATTTTTAGTACCTTGGGTTTTTATATCAACTCAGAATTTGTGATAATCCCCCAATACAAGTCTTTGGCTTAATGGCAACGATACAATAATACTGTTTACTTCGAAAAAACGACTCTTTTCATCCATCAAGAAAGCAAATGCGTACCTCTCAAAATTTACTCAACACTGTTAAAGAAATTCCTGCCGATGCGGTTGTAATCAGCCATCAGTTGATGATACGGGCAGGATTGATCCGCAAGTTGGCGGCCGGCCTGTATACATGGTTGCCATTGGGGCTACGGGTTCTAAGAAAGGTAGAGGCGATCGTAAGGGAAGAAATGGATAGGGCAGGGGCGTTGGAAGTGCTGATGCCTGCGTTGCAGCCGGCAGAGCTATGGCAAGAAACCGGGCGCTGGGAGAAATACGGGCCAGAACTTGCCCGCCTTAAAGACCGCCATGACCGCGATTTTTGTCTGGGGCCTACGCACGAAGAAATTATCACTGACCTTGCGCGCAACGAAATCAAAAGCTATAAGCAATTGCCTATTACGTACTATCAAATACAGACCAAATTCCGTGATGAAATCCGCCCGCGTTTCGGCGTAATGCGTTGCCGTGAATTCATCATGAAAGATGCGTATTCTTTCCACTTAAGCCAAGAATCGTTGCAAGAAACCTACGATCTGATGCACCAAGCCTACACCACGATATTCACCCGCTTTGGGCTGAAATTTCGCGCCGTAATCGCCGATTCGGGTTCGATTGGTGGCGCAGTGTCCCACGAGTTTCATGTGTTGGCGGAATCGGGTGAAGATGCGATTGCGTTTTCGGATGGTAGCGATTATGCGGCTAATATCGAAAAAGCAGAAGTTGTTATGCCTAAAGGCAGCCGCGCTAAGGCTGGTGTCGAACTCAAAAAAGTCAGCACACCTAGTCAGCACAGTATTGAAGATGTCAGCCAATTTTTTAATGCGCCAGTGCAGCAATGTCTCAAGACCCTGGTTGTCAAAGGCGATGATGGCAGTTTAGTTGCCCTTCTATTAAGGGGTGACCACGTACTTAATCCTATTAAAGCCGAAAAAATTGAGGGTGTCGCTGTGCCGCTCACTTTCGCCAGCGATGCGGAAATCATCCAGAGTTGCCATTGCAAACCCGGTTCGATAGGCCCCATTAACCTGAATATAAAAATCATAGCTGATCGCAGCGTGACTTTAATGTCGGATTTTGTTTGTGGTGCCAATGAAGATGGGCAGCATTTTACGGGTGTTAACTGGGAGCGTGATTTATCGTTGCCTAACCATATTGAAGACATCCGAACTGTTGTTGAGGGTGATATTAGCCCAGACGGGCAAGGCCAATTGCACATCGCCCGTGGTATCGAGGTCGGCCACATATTCCAACTCGGCACCAAATACAGCGAATCCATGAAAGCCGGGATTATCAATGAAGACGGCAAAAACCAAACGATGATTATGGGTTGTTATGGCATCGGCATCTCCCGTGTCGTAGCCTCAGCCATTGAACAAAACCATGATGCCAGGGGCATTATCTGGCCTGTGAGCCTTGCGCCTTTTCAGGTTGCCATTTGCCCGATGAATTTGCACAAATCAGAACGCCTTAAGCTCGCGGCTGAAAAGCTGTATCAAGACCTGTTGAAAGCGGGTATTGAGGTATTGTTTGATGACCGCAAAGTACGTGCTGGCTTTATGTTTTCAGATATGGAACTGATAGGGATACCGCATTGTATCGTTATAAGCGACCGAGGATTGGAAGCGGGAATGGTCGAATATAAATCAAGGACCTCAGAGCAAAATGAAGAAATTCCACTCGAAGGGATTTTGGCGTTTTTACAGGCTAAACTGAAACCTGGAATAGCTTAATAGCCTGAAGCGCGACAATCGCTGACCGTATTGCCCGCTAAATCAGTAACCGCCGCGTTAGCGACCCCGAACACCTGGATATTATGCTTGATGACTTTGGCGTAATTTTCGTGCAGATGGCCATGGAAAATTTGTTTTACGCCCATTGCCGAAGCGAGTTCGCCGATAGCCTGAAACCCGTGCTTATGGGACCCAGGTGCTTCATGGGTGACTAAAATATCCGCTTTCAACCGAGCTAAAGCATGAAATTCATCATGCCAAATGGCACACTGGTATTTTAAGGGCATTCCCCCCATCCTGATATGCATTCGTTGGGCGTTGATATATTGCTGCTTATTTACCCATTTAGGCATTTGTGGGGGATACCATACCCTGCCCAGGAATATGCCGCCCAACCCGGCAATGCGTATGCCAGCGATATCAGTGACTTTTAAGTGTAAGCCTTTGTCTGCGAGGGCGGAATGGAACAGGTTGCGGTGTTTGTCAGGCGTTTCAAAATCGTGGTTACCGGCAATCCACCATATCTCAGTCCGTCCGATAATCTCTTGCAAGGGATTTTCCAGCGGCGTTTCCAAGTCGTAATCACCTAACAGCACGACCGCTTCCGGCTTGTGTTGGTGTACGGCATTTATCAATGGCCTAAAGTTCCCGTGCGGGTCGCCAGCGAATAAAATTTTTTTAGATACGTCCACAGGATTAGTTTAGGGTAGGCGGCAATAGGTTGCGGATGACATGCATATTAGTAGCACAGCTAATTCATTTAGGCTACTTGCAACAGACATTCTTCAAGATAACCTGGGCATGTCGGGTTCAATTTGTGATCAAGCACGTGTCGTTCGGATTGAAAAAGCCTCGGGCACTAACCTAATGATCTAAAAAAAGGTGCTGCGGCAAAATAATGAGAGGATTCTTGTATTTTTGTAAGAAATTTAGGTTAAAATAGTCGGTTTTCAAAACTTGACAGGACAGAAATAAGTTTTGTTGCTCATCGTCAAGCTTAGAATCCAAATTAGAGACGTAGTCACAACTTAGTCTCCAGTAAAGTTTTCACGTCCACAATAGAGTACAACTATGACAGATTTATCGCTTTACAGAAACATCGGTATTTTCGCGCATGTCGATGCCGGTAAGACCACGACCACCGAGCGGATATTAAAGCTCACCGGAAAAATCCACAAAATCGGTGAGGTACATGACGGTGCTGCTACCACGGACTTTATGGCGCAAGAGCAAGAACGTGGGATCACCATCCAATCGGCGGCGACGACCTGTTTCTGGAAAGACCATCGCTTCAACATCATCGATACTCCGGGACACGTTGATTTCACTATCGAAGTGTACCGTTCCCTTAAAGTATTGGATGGTGGTATCGGCGTATTCTGTGGTTCCGGTGGCGTAGAACCGCAATCGGAAACCAACTGGCGTTATGCTAACGACTCTAAAGTGGCGCGTATTATTTACGTGAATAAGCTAGACCGTATCGGTGCGGATTTCTTCCGTGTTGTCAAACAAGTGGAAGACGTACTGGGTGCGGTGCCGGTTGTGCTGACCATACCAATTGGTCAGGAAGATAAATTCGTCGGTGTGGTCGATTTATTGACCCGCAAAGCCTGGATTTGGGATGATTCTGGCGATCCGTTGAAATATGAAATCAAGGATGTGCCTGAAGAGATGGTCGAGGAAATGGAAAAATGGCGTGACAAGTTGATCGACCAGGTTGCCGACCAAGACGATGAAGTCATGGAAAAATACCTGGAAGGTGAAGAGCCTGATGTTGAAGCCATCAAACGCTGCATCCGCAAAGGCACAATCCATCTGGATTTCTTTCCAACTTTTTGTGGTTCTTCTTTTAAAAACAAAGGGGTACAGTTGATTCTGGACGGCGTGGTCGATTATTTGCCAAATCCAACCGAAGTTCAGCCGCAGCCTGAAGTCGACATAGAAGGAAACCCGTCCGGTGAATATGCCATCGTCGATCCAAGTCGTCCCTTGCGTTCCTTGGTGTTCAAGATTATGGATGACCGCTTTGGCGCGTTGAACTTCGTCCGTATCTATTCAGGCCGCCTGAAAAAAGGCGACACCTTGCTCAACACCTTTACCGGCAAGACCGAGCGGGTTGGACGAATGGTAGAAATGCACGCCAATGACCGTTCCGAGATCGAAACCGCGCAAGCTGGCGACATCGTTGCCTTGATAGGCCTTAAAAACGTGCAAACTGGCCATACCTTATGCGACCCAGACAAACCTGCAACACTAGAGCCAATGGTCTTCCCTGATCCGGTTATTTCCGTTGCGATCAGCCCGAAAGACAAAGGATCCAACGAAAAAATGGGTATCGCTTTAGGTAAAATGGTTCAAGAAGACCCGTCTTTCCACGTCGAAACCGATGAAGAAAGCGGTGAATGTATCCTGAAAGGTATGGGCGAGTTGCATCTCGACATCAAGGTAGACATTTTACGACGTACCCACGGCGTGGATGTTATTGTCGGTAAACCGCAAGTGGCTTACCGCGAAACCATCACCAAACGGGTTGAAGACGAATACACCCATAAGAAACAATCGGGCGGTTCAGGCCAGTACGGCAAAATTAACTATGTTATTGAGCCGATGGAGCCGGGCAATGGCTTTATCTTTGAATCGGCGGTCACGGGCGGTAACGTCCCGCGCGAATTCTGGCCGGCGGTAGAAAAGGGCTTCAAAAGTATGCTGGACAAAGGCGTGTTAGCTGGCTTCCCGTGCTTGGATTTCAAGGTTATCCTGACCGACGGTGCGTTCCATGCGGTTGACTCATCCGCGATTGCGTTTGAAATTGCCGCAAAAGCCGCATTCCGCCAAACCATCCCAAAAGCTGGCCCGCAGTTGCTGGAACCGATCATGAAGGTGGATACCTTCACCCCGGATGCCCACGTTGGTGACGTTATCGGTGACCTTAACCGTCGTCGTGGCATGATTAAGTCGCAAGATCCAGGTATTACTGGCGTGCGGGTAAAAGCGGATGTGCCGTTGAGCGAAATGTTCGGCTATATCGGCGATTTACGGACCATGACTTCCGGTCGCGGGCAATTCTCCATGGAATTTTCCCACTACATGCCATGCCCGAAAAATGTGGCGGATGAAGTCATCAAAGAAGTCAACGAACGTAATAAAAACAAGTAATTGCAGGTTTAACGCCAAATAGTGGTAGGCTGGGTTGATATACGAAACCCAGCCAGCCTAAACAAAGTATAACGAACGGAACCGAAGGATTTACAGTTACGTTTGCCTTCGCTTCCTCCTTGTTTCCCCTGGGCTTCTTGTCTAGGCTATCTGTTTCCCCCAAGATTCGCCAACTTCAGTTCGCCGGACGAGGTATTAAGCCGGGTTTGCCGTGTTTCATCAAACCTTCTCACTGCGCCATTACGAAAAAAATAAATGGGGATACATTTATAACTGCCACAAAAGTCATAAAAATAGTTGCCCATTAGATTTTGCGCTAGCACAGCCGCTACCCGTTCCATAACCACCTCTTCCCAACTTCCCATTCGTGAGGTTGGGAGTTGGCAAGACGGGGTTTTCTGAACAAAGGAAACCCGTATCTTCGCCACCGTAACGACCCAATGGTCACTTCTTCTCTAAAGCAAGGCTTGAGCCTGCTTGAATCCCAACTATGGGTTACTTCATGTTGAAAAGCCAGGCGGTTATTCATCCGCTGAACATGAGTTGACTTGTTGTTTCTTGATTTTTTTAGCGCCACAAAATTGTGCCGAAGTAGGTTTGGCGGAAAGAAGTCCAATGAGGAAACCTTTAAGCCTTACGGCAGATTTTTGTAGCGCCCTAAAATTGACCAAAAAATGAGTTAGTTTAAGGACTCGCGTTTAGTGAAAAAAGGAAATTTTCCTAATTCTTAGCGATTACGAATATGAAATAATGAGCATACTTATATGTCGGGCAAAATACCATTTTCAGTCGGTGAATATCCCTTACATGTACGTTAAATGATAAACCTATAATAATAAAATCATATAGTTAAAATATATAATCCCATAATGGGCTATATAGTAATTTGAACCCTATCCTCCTTAAGTATGATAATTCGTAATACCCTCTTCGCCTTGGCGACAATAACGCCTGTGGCTTACGCCGATAATGCAGCAACTGAAAACAATGGGAATCGGCTCGATGCTTTTGAGCTTCCCGATGTGGAAGTGATAGGGACGACACCACTGGGCGCTACGGGCTTGTCCCGTGAGAAAGTGTCTGGTAATGTGCAATCGGCGGAGGATGAGGATATTCAACGTCACGGCGCACTGAGTCTGTCCGATTTCATGAACCGCCGATTGGGCAGCGTCAACATTAACGACAACCAAAATAATCCATTCCAGCCCGATGTGACGTATCGCGGCTTTAATGCCTCGCCCTTGTTGGGAACCCCAATTGGCCTGTCGGTTTATCAAGATGGCGTGCGTGTCAATGAAGCGTTTGGGGATACCGTCAATTGGGATTTGATTCCCAAAAACGCCATTGCCAACATCGATTTAATACCGGGATCCAATCCATTGTTCGGCTTGAATACCCTAGGCGGGGCGCTCTCGGTGCGGACAAAAAGCGGCTTCAGCCATGCCGGCACCCGCGCTGAAGCCTATGGAGGTTCATTCGGACGCAAGGCGTTTGAAGCCGAGCACGGCGGTTCCAAGGGCGATTTCGACTGGTTCTTATCCGGCAACATTTTCGAGGATGATGGCTGGCGGCCTTTTACGAAAAGTGCCGTACATCAAGCATTCGGCAAAGTCGGCTGGGAAAACGGGAATACCGACCTTGATTTAAGCTTTACCTTTGCCGATAACACGCTTAATGGTGTGGGTCCCGTGCCAATCAGTTCCCTTAATACAGACCGACGGGCGATTTTTACGGCACCGGATGCGCTCCAAAATACGCTGTTTTTTTTCAATTTAAAGGCCGAACACCGTTTTACGGATGAACTCAGTTTGGCTGGAAACGCCTATTATCGTGGCAATACGACCAAGTCCGTCAACAGCAATACCGGCAACGTCGATGAGACTTGTGAAACCTTAATCAATCTCACCCAATGCGCTGATAGTGAAGGTGCAATTGTTGCCCCAGCATCTAATGTCGCAAACCTTATTGTCCAGGATAGTAGCGGCATCAACCTACAACTGACTTCAACAACGCCCATCTTGGGCATGGAAAACCAAATGACCGTTGGCGGCGGTTACAACGACAACAGCACCGATTTTACCCAGTCTGCCCAAGATGCGGTTTTTAGCCCTGCCCAAGCCACCATCGGCACGACACCGTTTGCCACTGATGTAAACGTAAAAAGCGATACTGAATATGCCAGCATTTTTGCGACCAATACCTTGTCAGTTTTACCCTGGCTTAATGCCAATGCCTCAGCTGGCTGGAACAAGGCTAACGTAACGCTACGCGATCAGGTGGGTACTGCCTTGAACGGTAACCATACGTTCGATCGGTTGAATCCTTCGGCAGGTTTCACTGTCAACCCATTGAAGGCGCTCGATATCCAATCGCCCTTGGAAGAGCTGACGGTGTACGGAAATTACAACGAAGGTTTCCGCACCCCAACCCCCATCGAGTTGTCGTGCGCCGATCCCAATGCGCCTTGTTCGTTGCCCAACAGTTTTACCTCTGACCCACCGCTTAAGCCTGTGGTATCGAAAACCTTCGAAGCGGGTGTGCGCGGCAAATTCAGTGATGCGTTAAAGTGGAGCGCGGCCTTGTACCACTCGCGGTTAAGCAACGACATTCTCTTTGTGAATGCTCCAGGCAGTGTGGTCAGCGGTTTTTTCCAGAATGTAGGACTTACCCAACGTCAAGGCGCCGAGTTGGGGCTTAATGGAAACTGGAAAAAACTGAACTGGTACCTTAACTACAGTTTCGTCGATGCCACTTATCAGACTACGGCAACCCTCAATAATGCATTAGGGACTGTACGTGTTAAGCCGGGAAACCGCATCCCCGGCATTCCTCAGCAAACCGTCAAACTGGGTGCCGAATATGAAATCCTGAAAGGCTGGTTTTTCGGCGGCGACTTGCAATATGCGTCCAGCCAATATCTGCGCGGAAATGATAACAATAGCAGCCAGTTCCCAAAGGTAAGCGAATATGCGATTGTGAACCTGAATACCCGCTATGCAGTCACCAAAAACGTTGAACTGTTCGCAATGGCACGTAATGTGTTTGATGCCAATTACGAGACCTACGGGATTATCAATCAAAATTTCTTCAAAGGCGGCAGGGGCGAGGCCTTTTTAGGGCCGGGGGCGCCGATTTCCGGCTGGGCGGGTGTTCGTGTTAAATTTGATTAACCCGTCATGTCATCAAAAGGCGTATTGTCTGTATTTTCCGATACGAGGGTTATGCCTCCCAATACCTCCAACTTTAATGTCTTTAGGTTTTTATTGGACAATAAAAAACCCGCCAAGCCTTTCGGGTTGCGTGTTTTAGTCATTCGCCCGTGAGGATCGAAAATATTTTTAACTAAATGAATAGTAAAGAAAAAAAGTGATATTTATGTGCCATATTTTTATAAATACCCCCATAGATACCCACTGACCGTTCGTTGTTCCTGCGCTTTGACGAAGTCGAACACGCCTGGCTCATTGTCGACCCCATCCTACAGACCTGGACGATCGAACGGGATTACATCGCCACGTATCCTGCCGGTTCCTGGGACCCCGAAGACAGCCGCCGCCTGTTCGAGAAAGAAAGCCAATCCTGGCGCAGCTCGTTAACGCCCGAGCGTTAATAAATGCAAAATAATCCCTACCGCTTTATTTAGAAATTGTCGGACGGGTTATATAGAGGCGATTGGATTAGAGGATACCTGATGCCAAAGCACCAATCACCGAGGCGCCTACCGTATCGGTACGATCCAAGAAACGTAACTTTTCAAGGATTTTGTCGCATTCTTCCCGATCACCTAGCCGTAGGCGGATAAAAGCCAGGGCTTTAAGTGAAAATAGGTAAAAATGTTGGGGGCTATCGTGAGCCAGCCAATCGGACGATTCCGGGGTGAGTTGCTCCCATGAGGCGGAAAAGCCGCCTTGGCGCGCCGATTCTTCAAGTGCAGAACGTACCACACGCTCGGCTTCAGCAAGCTTGCCTTTATAAAAGAGAAATTTATACAACGAGAAATAGACGGGCAATGCAGACGGTGCTAGTTGGTGCGCCTTTTTTAGCAGCTTTTCCGCATGGTCTCCATCATGATAAGCCTGCATGGCTTCCTCGAGTAATTGACTAATTTCAGGAAGCACCGTGCCCGCATATAAGCTACGCATTTCCATTGCGTTGCTATCCATGCAGGTTAACCCCAGACTTCTTGGGGCTGAAGCAGGCGTTCCACGGGTTGCGATTGAATCAAATGTTCATCAATGATAGTTGCAACGTCATCCGGGGTAACTTTGGCATACATAACACCTTCAGGATAAATGAGCACACTAGACCCGGTTTGGCATGCGCCCAGGCATCCTGAGTTGGTGAGTGCATATTTGTCATGCAATTTACGTTGTTCAAATTGTTGCGCAAAAGCCTGAAACACTTCCATGCAGCCGGCTTGACCGCAAGAACCGCGAGGATGGTTGGGGGGCCTGCTCTGGGTACAGACAAAGACATGCTTGATAGGTTTTGCCATGATGCGACTCTTAAAGTTGTGAAATATACTATTAATTCTGTGAGGGCAGGCTCATCTTCATTTTTTCAAGGGAAATACTTTTGCCGTCTTGATCCTGGAATACCTTGAAGACTTTTTCCTGGGCTGCGTTTGAGCCGACAAAATCCATATAGGCTTTAGTCAAAAGGGTCTTGCATTCTTCCCGTGCCGTTTCGTTGTCCGCTTCTTCGGGTACAGGGTTCTTAGACAGGTATTGATTGAAACGCTTTAAAATATGCAGGCGATTAACATGCACGATGGCAGGATCGTATGTAACCCCCAGGAAGTCCAGGAATTCCTCGGCAGCGGAGAAAGCGTATAATTGGTTCAACACGGGATGCATAAATAATGGCTCCTAAATTTTGTCATCATTCAATTTCTAGCACAAATAGGTATCGTAGACGCTAAGCTAACGCACCGTAGAAGTGTCTCAGTTCAGTGGAATTCGGCGTACGCTTGTTCCGGGTGACGTGATCACGTATGCTTGAAAGTAGGGTCGTGGCCTCACCGGTATCAAGAAAAATCCCCAGCTCCTCATAGCTTCTTATCACCGCATGGGAACCGGAATGCTTGCCCAGTACGATCTTGTGTTCGCGGCCAAGTTGTTTAGGATCTATGCCCTGATAATTGAGCTTGTTCTTAAGAAAACCATCAACGTGAATACCTGCTTCGTGAGTAAAAACAGTCTCCCCAACAATACTTTTCTGCGGGGCGATGGGCCGACCGGAAGCGGTCGCCACCAGTTGCGAGATCGCCGGAAATTGGCTGACATCAATGCCCGTCCTGGTTTTATAAAGGTAATGCAAGCCCATGACAGTTTCTTCAAAGGCGGCGTTACCGGCGCGTTCTCCAAGGCCGTTGACGGTCGTATTGACGTGGCTGGCACCCGCACAGGCAGCAGCCAGTGTATTGGCGGTGGCGAGACCTAAATCATCATGGGCGTGCATTTCTATCTCAAGGTCGAAATTCACCGCTAATTGTTGAATGCGCTGGTAGGTCGCGAAAGGGTCGAGAATTCCCATGGTGTCAGCAAAGCGAAAACGCCTAGCGCCTGCTTGTTGGGCGGTTTCCACCACCTGCATGACGAAATCGATGTCTGCGCGGGATGCGTCCTCGCCGCCTACACAGACATCCAGACCCTTGTCCTTTGCCTTACTGACAAAATGCGCTACCGTAGCAAGTATCCAGGCACGATCACGGCCTAATTTATGACGGATTTGAATATCTGAAACCGGGATGGACAGGTTGACTAGGTCAACGCCGCAAGAACGGGCGGCCTCAAGATCATCGTCCCGCATCCTGCCCCATACCATGAGTTTTGATGGTAGGTTAAGCTGGGCTATCGCAGCGATGATCTCTTGTTCCTCTGCGCCCATTGCCGGGATGCCAATCTCCATTTCCGGTACGCCTGCCATAGCCAGAGCCGAGGCAATGGCAATTTTTTCATCCCGGTTGAACGCGACACCAGCGGTTTGTTCCCCATCACGGAGCGTGGTGTCGTTGATGGTGATCGATTGCGGGTTCATCGTTAACTTTTTCCTTCCTTCACAAAATTCCGGCTATATTTCGGGATCTCAACCGTCAGATCCTTGCCATCGATGAATGCCTGACAGGACAGGCGCGACTGAGGCTGTAAACCCCACGCTTTGTCGAGCATATCTTCCTCATCTTCTTCTGCCGGAATTAAAGAACTAAAGCCTTCTTTTACGATCACATGGCAGGTGGAGCAGGCGCAAGCATGTTCGCACGCATGCTCAATTCCGACCCCGCCTTTTACCAAGGCTTCGCAGATAGTCTGTCCTGTTTTGGCTGTGATAACGACACCCTCCGGACACAGTTCTTGGTGCGGCAACACGGTGATTTGCGGCATATCTATTCCTCACATAGCCAAAGTATCTAGGGTTTGTCCGGTCAGTGCGCTTTTAATGCTTAAATCCATACGTCGACCGGCGAAGTCGGTGCTAGCGTGGTTCAGCTTTTCGCTGACCTGTTTGATCAATTGCCAGTCGCTTCCCAAAATGGCTTCACGTAGCATCTCGACGGCCTTAGTAATGACCGCCAACTCTTCCGGCATCAATAAGTGGCTGTCCTCACTGAGTGCGGCTTCGGTCGCTTCGAGCAAACGTTTGGCATCGACCCGATGTTCCTCCAGCCGTCTCGCCTCGATATCGGCCTGGGCGTTTGCGAAGGATTCTTGCAGCATTCGGGTAATGTCATCATCATTCAGGCCATAAGAGGGCTTGACCTCGATTTTGGCTTCAACACCGCTGATGAGTTCATTTGCAGAAACCGACACCAGTCCATCGGCATCGACTTGAAAGGTAACCCGAATCCGAGCTGCACCGGCTGCCATCGGAGGGATGCCGTTCAATTCAAAGCGCGCCAAGGAGCGGCAATCGCTGATTAATTCGCGTTCACCTTGCAAGACGTGAATAATCATCGCCGTTTGGCCGTCTTTAAAGGTGGTGAAATCTTGTGCCTTGGCAATAGGTATCGTTGAATTACGTGGGATAAGTTTTTCCATTAATCCCCCCATGGTTTCGATTCCTAACGAAAGTGGTATCACATCCAACAGCAGCCAATCGTCCTTAGTCCGATTACCCGCCAATACATTGGCCTGGATCGCCGCGCCCAGGGCAACAACTTTGTCCGGATCAAGGTTGGTCAAGGGTTCCTGACCAAAAAACTGGGCGACGGCTTGGCGGATACAAGGCATTCGAGTGGCTCCGCCGACCATCACGACACCGTCAATTTGACTTAAATTAAGGCTGGCATCCCGGAGTGCTTTACGTACCGGCGTGAGCGTACGGTTGACTAAATCCGTAACGAGCGTGTTGAACGTTTGTTGGGAAATCGGAAGCACCACCAAACTACCATTGGAACGCTGGATTTGAATATTGGCGCTGGGGTATATACTTAGCCGTTCTTTGGCTTCCCGTGCCTGCGAGAGCAGTAGATTGGAGTCGTTTGCAGTCGGGCTAGTAAGCCCTAGCTGTTCCAAGGCCCAGTGATAAATGGCGCGATCAAAGTCGTCGCCGCCGAGGGCAGGATCACCATTGGTGGCCAGCACCTCGAATACGCCACGGGAAAGGCGCAAGATGGAGATATCAAAGGTACCTCCACCCAGGTCATAGACGGCATAGACACCTTCCGCCCCTTGATCGAGTCCATAGGCAACAGCGGCTGCGGTGGGTTCATTCAGGAGCCGCAGGACATTAATGCCTGCAATTTGCGCCGCGTCCTTGGTGGCTTGACGTTGTGCATCATCAAAATAGGCAGGGACTGTAATGACCGCCCCGACAAGTTCGCCGCCCAGGTATTGTGTGGCGCGATCATGCAGCACTTTGAGTATATCGGCGGAAACTTGAACTGGATTGACAGTTCCCGCTGATGTTTCGATTTGGATCATGCCTTCATGGGGAACAAAACGATAGGGCGTATTCTGGGCATACGATACATCGGTCAGGGTTCGACCCATAAAGCGCTTAACCGAGGCGATGGTGTTTTCCGCGTCTTCGCTTTGCAGCGCTTTCGCATCCCAGCCAACCGTGGGTGTACGGTCGGCACTATAATTAACAATCGACGGTAATAAGGCTCGCTTTTTTTCGTCCGTGATCACCTGTGGCAGGCCATCTCGAAGGGTTGCGACGAGTGAGTGTGTCGTACCCAAGTCAATGCCGACGGCAAGACGTTGGACGACTTCCGGCTCAATGCTTTGTCCAGGCTCAGCGATCTGCAATAACACTTTAATTCTCCAACAATTCGTAAGCGTTGTTGATTTCGCTCAACAATCGGTCGAGGAAGCGTGTTTGTTTGACCAGATTCGCCGCCGCAGTATAACTTTGCTCACTGTCGAGAAGGTTGCCGAGCTTATCCAGATGACCGGTAAGTTTGGTTTTTATCCGGCGTTCCAATTTATCAAGTTCCTTGATGTCCGCATTTTCAATGGTTTCCTGTAACGCTTCGCGCCATTCCATCTGTTCCATTAAAAACTCCTCTGAGAGGCCATCTACATGGCCTTCACTATGGGTCTCGATACCATTAATACGGAGTAGGTAACTGGCCCGGTCAAGCGGTTTCTTCAATGTTTGGTAGGCTTCATTCGCCAACGTCGCCCATTGCATGGATAGCCTACGTTCGGCATCGCCCAGATGGGCGGTCTTATCGGGATGAACCTGGCGCTGGAAATCACGGAAATTGGTATTTAAAGATCCCATGTCTATATGAAATTTTGGCGCTATAGCAAAGATCTCGAAATAGTCAGGATTTTTCTTTAAGGGTATGTTCATCGTGATGCTCCTAAATGTTAAAACTTTCTCCGCAACCGCACTGGGCCTTAACATTGGGGTTATTGAACTTAAAGCCTTCATTTAACCCTTCACGGACAAAGTCCAATTCTGTCCCATCAAGGTATATTAAGCTTTTAGGGTCAATGACGACAGTGGCCCCAAAATATTCAAAAAGCTTATCCTCGGAAGTGGTTTCATCGACAAATTCTAGGGTATACGCCAAACCGGAACAGCCGCTGGTTTTGACGCCCAACCGTACGCCTACACCACTGCCACGTTTGAGCAAGTGCTTATGTACTTGTTGTGCCGCTTTTTCAGTCAAGGTTACTTGCATAAATTGATCCTTTCTATCAATGATTCCTAAGTGATTGGCTCACACTGAAAATGAACTTCCGCAGCCGCAAGTCGTGGTGGCGTTCGGGTTTTTAATCATAAAACGGGCGCCTTCCAACCCTTCCTGGTAATCGATTTCGGCACCATTGAGATATTGGAAACTTAGTGAATCTATCAATACGGTGACACCGTCTTTTTCTACTTGCAGGTCGTCTTCGTTGACGGCCTCTTCAAAAGAAAACCCGTATTGGAATCCTGAACAACCGCCGCCGGAAACATAAACCCGTAACTTAAGCGCGGGGTTACCTTCCTCATTAATGAGTTCATTAACCTTGGCTGCCGCATTACTGGTAAAGATTACGGGTGAGTTATCGAAAATTTCGGCTACGACTGCGTTCATTTCTTCGTTCTCCTTGTTGGATCAGGCGGCGGGCTTACAAATGTTATAGCCTTCATCGACCACATCCTGTTTTGTACGGTAGTCGGTGATAGCGGCCTTGATGGCATCTTCGGCAAGCACGGAACAATGGAGTTTTACCGGTGGCAGCGCTAACGCCTCGGCAATTTCACTGTTCTTGATGGCAAGGGCTTCATTGACTGTCTTACCTTTGACCCATTCCGTTACCAGCGAACTGGAAGCTATGGCCGAACCGCAACCGTAGGTTTTAAACTTTGCGTCTTCAATGACACCTTCGTCATTGACCTTGATTTGAAGCTTCATGACATCGCCACAGGAAGGTTGGCCCACTATACCGGTGCCGACATCGGTGTCGTCTTTGTCAAAAGACCCAACATTGCGGGGGTTTTCATAATGATCGATGACTTTTTCGCTGTATGCCATGTTATTTCTCCTTAAAGTTTAGGGGGTAGTACCTTGTGTGTTAATGGGCTGCTGCCCACTGCACCTGACTTATGTCAATGCCTTCTTTATGCATTTCCCAAAGCGGTGAAAGTTCACGCAGACGCATCACCTCGCGCCTAAGCACGTTAATGGCGTATTCAATCTCTTCCTCAGTCGTGAACTTACCAATCGAGAACCGGATCGAACTATGCGCCAGTTCGTCGCTGCGGCCTAAAGCCCGCAAGACATGCGAAGGCTCAAGGCTGGCCGAGGTGCAGGCTGAACCGCTAGAAACGGCCATGTCTTTAATGGCCATCATCATGGATTCGCCTTCGACGAAATTGAAACTGATATTAAGGTTATGGGGTACTCGTTGAACCATATCGCCGTTGACGTAAACCTCTTCGAGATCTTGTACGCCGGCTAGCAACTTGTCCCGAAGCAAACGGAGGCGGCTGCATTCTTGTGCCATTTCTTCCCGCGCCAGCCGGAAGGCTTCGCCCATGCCAACGATTTGATGCGTCGCCAAAGTGCCCGAGCGCAAGCCACGTTCATGGCCGCCACCGTGCATCATCGCTTTCAGCCGTACACGGGGTTTACGGCAGACGTAAAGCGCACCGATGCCTTTGGGCCCGTAGGTTTTATGGGCGGAAAAAGACATCAGGTCAACCGGCATTGCTTGTAGGTCGATTAAAACTTTGCCTGTGGCTTGCGCCGCGTCCACATGGAAGATAACGCCCTGTTCCCGGCAAATTGCACCGAGAGCGGAAATGTCTTGGATGACGCCGATTTCATTGTTGACATGCATGATCGAAGCAACGATGGTATCTTTGCGGATCGCAGCCTTGAATTGTTCGATATCGACAAGGCCGTTGGGCAGGGGATCGAGATAAGTGACCTCGAATCCCAAGCCTTCTAGCTCACGCATGGTATCGAGAACGGCTTTATGTTCGGTCTTCAAGGTAATAAGATGTTTGCCTTTAGTGTCGTAGAAAAATGCGGCACCCTTGATCGCGAGGTTATTCGATTCAGTCGCGCCCGATGTCCAGATGATATCCTTAGGGTCGGCATTGACCAGACGAGCCACTTCTTCACGGGCATTTTCCACCGCTTTTTCAGCATCCCAGCCGAAACTATGGGAGCGGCTGGCGGGGTTGCCAAAGGATTCCGTCAGATAAGGGATCATCTTATCCGCGACACGCGGATCAACGGGGGTGGTTGCCGAATAGTCCAAATAGATCGGTAGCTTCATGACCGTATTCTCCAAAAGTAGATTTACAATAAAGTTGTCTTTCTTTACTGCGTTTGCTTAAAGTGATGCAAGCTCCGTACCAATTTGAAAATAAATAGATAACACAATGTATTTTATAGAAAAACTGGCTTAGTGTCGGAAGCCTGTGTTTGTCGTGTTTCTTACAATGTCATACCAAATCGTTACAATCGTTACAAATGTAACGTCACTACCCGTATGTCTTTAATAAATAAAAGTATCTGTAATATCAATAGTTACGCATTTTGTGGTGACACTGGCACGAGTCCTGCTTATGGCTTAAGCAGACGTACTTAGAAATGGAAAACGAGGATCATCATTATGAGCGCCATATTACGGAGTATTGCGGAAGCAACTTCCCCCATCGAGCAGAAACTTACTTTGGGCCTCCCTGGGTTTAGCTACGCAGATCTTTACGAGCCTAATCGGCTTAAAGATCTTTTGGCAATTTTTGACCAAACGATTGCGGAAGAAGATCCGAAGGTTTATTCAGAGTTTTTGGCCTGCCGCGCCGATCTAGACGAAGCCATGCCAGAGGCTGAGCGGTCTGAAATCTTACTGAAGGTTGCGCCTTATGTGAGCCTGTTTGTCGCCCGTCTTTTTAACATAGAAAATAACTATGATGAGAAAAAGACGGCAACCATCCACGATTTTCAGACAGTGTTTACTTATAAAGGGACTGTGGTCAAACGTGCAGCGGAACGCTTTACTGCTGAGGAACTGGCGACCTGGAAAATACCGTTCTTAACCGCCCAGATTGAATCATTACAGCAGGTGGCCTTTCCTGAAGCGGGATTGGATGATGATCCAGAACGCGGTCTAGCTACGGTGGCGGTTAAGTTGGATGCCTTAAGCTGCCATTACCAAGCGCTGGCTAAGGGTAAGGAAGGCACATTTGAGGGTGATGCCGAGGCGGAAGTGGGTCGCATACGGCAATGTTTGAGTGAATCAAAAGAGACGAGCGCGCAATTTGCAGAAGCCTTGGTTTGTGCCGATTCGCTTGAATTTGTCCAGCAGTTGCTCGTGCCTGTCGAACGCTGGATCTATGCCGCGCTCAACGACATTGATCTGCATACGGCTACCGAGCATTGGCAGTCGCTTCGGCAACCGGAGAAAATAAATTACGATCATTTGGTTGAATGCCATACCGAACCACGCGACGGTTTTGTCGTGTTGGCGGGGCCGGAAGAAAAAGTACGGCGGCGCGATGGCTTTGCGCTCACAGATACCCGTGGCACTAACCGTGAAGTCCAATATGAAGTCGACCAATGCGTAATCTGTCACGAACGCGGCAATGATAATTGCTCTAAGGGGCAACGTGCGAAAGATGGCAGCTTCCGGCAGAATCCACTGGGTGTGACCCAAATCGGTTGCCCACTGGGAGAACGGATATCCGAGTCTTTTGCCTTGAAGCGGCAGGGTGAAGATATCGCTGCCTTGGCGCTCATCGTGGCTGATAATCCCATGGTGCCTGGAACCGGCCATCGGATCTGTAATGAATGCATGAAGGGCTGTGTGTTCCAGCGAGTACGGGAGCCCGTCAATATCCCGCTGGTAGAAACCAATATTCTCACCGATGTACTCAATATGCCGTGGGGATTTGAAATTTATAGCTTATTGACACGCTGGAATCCGTTAAACCTGAAACGTCCTTATGCTTTGCCGTACAACGGTAAAAAGGTGTTGGTCGTGGGCTTGGGGCCTGCCGGTTATACGCTGTCGCATTATCTGGTGAATGAAGGTTTCGGCGTGGCAGCCATCGATGCCTTAAAGCTGGAGCCGTTACCGCCGGAATTGACCGGAACGTCCGATACTTTGCCGCAACCAGTGCGTGATTTCAATACCTTGTATGAGGACCTGGATAAACGTGTCCTTATGGGTTTCGGCGGGGTAGCGGAATACGGCATTACCGTGCGCTGGGACAAGAATTTCCTGAAGGTCATTTACCTTACGCTTTGCCGTCGTCAAGCCTTTAAGTCGTATGGCGGCGTGCGCTTCGGCAGTACCTTGAGCATCGAGGATGCCTGGAATTTTGGGTTTGACCATATTGCCATCGCTAGCGGCGCAGGCAAGCCGACCGTGATCGACATCAAAAACAATATGGCGCGCGGTATCCGTAAAGCGTCGGATTTCCTGATGGGCTTACAGCTTTCCGGCGCGGCCAAAAAAACATCGCTGGCCAATCTTCAGGTCCGTTTGCCTGCGGGTGTTATTGGCGGCGGCCTGACTGCGACCGACGCGGTGACCGAATTATTGGCTTATTATCCGATACAGGTCGAAAAAACATTGTCGCGCTATGAACTTTTGGTCGCCCAATTTGGCGAAGACCATGTGCTGGCGCGTATGGATGAGGAAGAAAAAGGCATCCTGGGCGAATTCCTAAGCCACGGGCAGGCGATCCGGGCTGAACGCGAGCGCGCCAGCGCAGCAGGTGAGTTGCCTAATTTTCAACCGTTGTTGCGGCAATGGGGTGGTGTCACGCTATTCTATCGTAAAGGGATGAACGATTCGCCCGCCTATCGACAAAACCACGAGGAGATCATCAAGGCGATGGAAGAAGGCTTGGTCTTCGCCGAAGGCATGGATCCCAAGGAAGCGCTGGTAGACCAGTACGGTCATCTCCGCGCCGTACGCTTTGAAAGGCTGGTAAAACGCGATGACGGCAAATGGGTTGTAAGCGATGAACAACCGGAAGTTGCCATGCGGACGCTGATGATTGCCGCCGGTACCGCCCCTAATACGATTTACGAAAATGAATACCCAGGCACCTTTAAGCAGGACGGCAAGTTCTTCCAACGGTTTGAACCGGATTGGAGTAGTGATGCCGAACCTAAATTTGAAGCGCAATCCGGCTGGGGCATGCCAAAAGAAGTGGTGCCGTCCCCGTTCACCTCTTATGAAAGAGAGGGCAAATACATTACTTATTACGGCGATAACCATCCTGTCTATGCGGGCAATGTGGTCAAAGCCATGGCCAGTGCGAGGGACGGTTACCCTTATGTGGTCAAGCTATTTGAGAAAGCGTTGCAAGGGCTCGATCCCAGCGGACAATCCCAACGCGACTCTGACCTTAAAGGCTTCCAGCAACAACTGGACGGCCTATTGAAAGCGACGGTCGCAGAAGTCAAACGCTTGGCCCCCAATATTATTGAAGTCATCATCCATGCCCCGCTGGCGGCGCAGAAATTTCAACCGGGCCAATTTTATAGGGTGCAGAACTACGAAACCTATGCACCTAAGCTCAACGGTACTACACTGGCAACCGAAGGCATTGCGTTGACGGGAGCCTGGGTCGACAAGGAGAAAGGCCTGGTTGGCGTCATTGCCTTAGAAATGGGTACCTCTTCGCGACTCTGCGCGACCTGGAAGCCCGGCGATGCGGTCGTCCTGATGGGGCCGACCGGAACGCCCACGGAAATTCCCGAAGGCGGTGAAACTGTCTTATTGCTGGGAGGCGGCCTGGGTAATGCCGTGCTTTTCTCCATTGGTAAGGCGCTACGCGAAGCCGGTAACAAGGTCTTGTATTTTGCCGGGTATCGAAGTGCCGATGGAATTTTTAAAGTTAAGGACATCGAAGACGCTTCCGATGTGATTGTGTGGGCTTTGGATCCGGCTCCCGGCGTGACGCCAATTTCCATTACGCGGCCTCAGGATAAAACCATTGTCGGCAATATTGTGCAGGCCATGATCGCCTATGGCGATGGAAAGCTCGGCGAGACAAGCATCAATCTCAAGGACGTGGATCGGGTCATTGCCATCGGTTCGGACCGGATGATGGCTGCTGTCAAAGCGGCGCGCTACGACACATTGAAACCGTATCTGAAGGAAGGCCACATCGCCATCGGTTCTATCAACTCGCCCATGCAATGTATGATGAAAGGCGTTTGTGCGCAGTGCATGTGCAAGCATGTCGATCCGAAGACCGGCAAGGAGAGCTACGTGTATACCTGCTACAACCAGGATCAAGACCTGGATGAAGTGGATTTCCCGCATTTGAATGCCCGGTTACGGCAAAATACAACCCTGGAAAAGGTGGCTAACCTATGGCTGGATTATTTGTTTGAGACCCAAGGCGTGCAAGCGGGGGTATCGTCCATATAATTAACTGGAAACGCGTATGAACAATCAAGAACTCTGGCAACGTTATCAGGACTGGCTTTACTTTCACGAGGGTTTGGGCCTTTACCTGGATGTTAGCCGTATGAATTTTGGCGACGATTTGATCGGGAAGCTACAACCCAAATTTGAGCAAGCCTTCAAGGCAATGGATGAACTGGAGGCGGGGGCAATTGCCAACCCGGATGAAAACCGCAGGGTAGGGCATTATTGGTTGCGGGACCCTGAATTGGCGCCTGAAGAGTTAAAAGGTGAAATTGTGGCTACCCTGGAGCAGATTGAAAGCTTTGTTGAAAAAGTTCATGAGGGCATCATCCGTCCACCTAGCGCGCCTCAATTCACCGATATACTCTCGATTGGCATTGGCGGTTCTTCCCTTGGGCCAAAATTTGTCGCCAAGGCGCTGGTAGCTGATTTTCCGCCGCTTAACATCCATTTTATCGACAACACCGACCCGGATGGCATGGATCAGGTTCTTAATCGTTTAAAAGACCGCCTGTGCAGTACCCTCTGTATCGTTATCAGCAAATCCGGCGGTACCTCGGAAACCCGCAACGGATTGCTGGAAGCCAAACATGCTTTTCACAGCCAAGGCCTGGATTTTTCGCGTCATGCCGTTGCTATCACGATGTCGGGCAGTCAAATGGATGTCGCGGAAAATTGCGACAATTGGCTTGCAAAATTCGCCATGTTCGATTGGGTGGGCGGACGCACATCGGAAATGTCATCGGTCGGATTATTATCTGCCGCCTTGTTGGGCATTGATATTCGTTCCATGTTGGGGGGTGCCCAAGAGATGGATAAGGCAACACGCCTGCCGGACATCAAGCGCAACCCTGCCTCTTTATTGGCGTTATGTTGGTATCATGCCTGCCATGGCGACAACGGCAGCAAAAACATGGTCATCTTGCCTTACAAGGACAGCTTAGTGCTGTTTTCACGTTACCTGCAACAATTGGTGATGGAATCCTTGGGTAAGGAATTGGATAGGGATGGCAAGGTTGTCCATGAAGGCATCACCGTGTATGGCAACAAAGGCTCCACCGACCAGCACGCTTATGTGCAACAGCTCCGGGAAGGCCTCCCAGATTTTTTCGCGACGTTTATCGAAGTCCTGGAAGACCGCAAAGGGCCGTCGATTGAAATAGAGCCGGATTTTACGTCTGGCGATTTTCTGTCCGGCTTATTGCAGGGTACGCGGCAGGCACTCTATGATAACCAGAGGGAATCCATTACCATCACCGTACCGAGGGTAGATACACGGTGCGTGGGAGCCTTGATCGCCCTGTACGAACGCGCCGTCGGCTTCTATGCGTCTTTGGTGAATATCAACGCTTACCATCAGCCAGGTGTGGAAGCCGGAAAAAAAGCCGCTGCTGATTTTTTATTGTTGCAAAAAAATATCCTGGCCGTGTTGAAAACAACCCGGCAACCCTTGACCCTATCCGCCTTGGCGGAAAAAATCGGCGTACCGGATCAGGTTGAAACCATCTATAAGGTCGTCAGGCATTTGTCCATGAATCCACGGCAGATAGTGTTGCACGGTAACTTGGCTAAGCCTGTGGAACTTAGCGTCAGTCTCGGTCGGCAAAACAATGAAGAGGGCAATTTGATTTTACGTAAAGCCTCGTAAGACTCTACGGCACCTGATTGTAGGAATGAAAACCTTCATTCCTACAATAACATTATCCGGAACTGTTCAAGAGTCCTGTTTAGAATTTTTTAACTTTAATATCATATTTTTGTAAGGCGTAACCCATTTGCCGTGGTGTCACATTTAAAAGCCGCGCGGCTTTAGCCTGAACCCAGCCGGATTGCTCCATTGCCCATATGAACCGTTCACGACCCGATTTGAATTCAGGCATCTTCCCGTCCTGCGATTCGACATGGGTTACGTCAGGTGTCGCCGATGGATGGTTGTTGGGGACGCCGACGACACGAATATCCGGTACGGGGCCCGAAGCCCGCCAGACATGGCCAAGCGCCAAACTAAAGCACTTATCGTGCTGACAGGGCAGGTCCAGGGCGTTGATCGCCGTACCGTTGGCCATTGTGGCGGTACGTTCAACGCAATTCTCCAATTCGCGCACATTGCCTGGCCAGTAACAATCGGTGAGAATTTTCATTGCGTCCGTCGAAATGTCTAAATGGCGGTTGTTTACTCGGTTAAATTTATCCAAGAAATGTATGGCCAATACCGGAATGTCTTCACGTCGATCACGGAGCGGGGGCAGTACGATAGTCACTACATTTAGACGAAAATAAAGATCGGCACGAAATTCCCCCGAGGAAACGGCCTCTTCAAGATTGCGGTTGGTGGCGGCAATGAGGCGTACATCGACACGGATTGATTTAGTCCCGCCGACGCGTTCAAATTCGCGCTCCTGTAAAACACGCAACAATTTGGATTGAAATGCGGGTGAAATTTCACCGATTTCGTCCAAAAATAATGTCCCGCCATTGGCAAGCTCAAAACGTCCCTTTCGCTCGTGTTGTGCACCGGTAAATGCCCCTTTCTCGTGCCCAAATAACTCCGACTCAAGCAAAGACTCTGTTAAGGCGGCGCAGTTTACCCTAATGAACGGTGCTTTTTTTCTTGGGCTTAAATCGTGAATGGATTGGGCGATCATTTCCTTGCCGGTGCCGCTTTCACCACGTAATAATACGGTTGAGCTAACTGACGCAGAACGTCGCACTTCCCCGAAAATATCTTGCATGCACGGGCTTTGGCCGATGACATCGCTGGCAAATGGTTTAGCACGCACTTCTTTTTGCAATTGATATGTTTCATTCAATAGCTGTTTCCGCTCTGCTGCAACGAGTTCGTGCAAGTGCATGGTTTGGCCAATCAGGTCGGCCACCATCTTGAGGAATCGCATATCGTGTTGAATGCGTCCGGGGCGGCTACGCGTTTCCCGGTCAGCGCTTAACACACCCAGAACCTTGCCTGCCGCTTTGATAGGTACTCCTATAAAAGCGATTGGTTTATCATCGGAAAGATCCCTCGCCCTGGTTTTATTGAGGAATAATGGTTCATTGGCGATATCAGGTACAACAATCGGAACGCCCATTTTCACGATTTTACCGATAACACCTTCGCCCGCTTGAAACCGCCCCCGGTCAATCTCTTCCTGAGACAGCCCAACTGCACCAATAACGTGCACTTCATTGTCGTGTTGCACCAAACTGACCATGGTGCGCTGAAGTTGGAGATGGGAAGAAAGGATATTAAGTATTTGCCTGATGGTCTTTTGGAGATCCAGGGATGAACATAAAATTTTGCTAATTTCGTAGATTGAAGATAACTCAATATCTCTTTGAATATTAGTCATTTGTGAACTCATAAACGAGCCTCTAACGGGGTTTTGATTTGCAATGGCAAGTACGGGCTAAGATTCCTTCTTACCGTTCCCTTTCATCGCAAAAGTTTACAGCAGATAGTTTATTCTAAGCAAATTGCGCGCCAAGATTATGAGTGGTTTGGTCGCCTCGGAATCCCTGATCCATCATGCCTAATTCGCACTATGATTCCTCCAGTGACGTTTCACATATCGTTAGGGCTTCACAACTTGTGCAGCGGTGCGTACTTTGCGCGGATATTGCCGCCTTATTTTCAAGTACCTCGATTCGTTCCATCAGGCAGGCAATCACCTGGCCGACAACATCTGGGATACGGTGATGGTCGAGATCAATTTTGTTGGGGTTCATTTCCCCGCCAACCTTCGTCTGCACTATTCTCGCAGGCATTCCGACCGCAGTTTGATTCGCTGGGATATTGTCCACCACCACGGAGTTAGCGCCAACCCGCACATTATCGCCAAGTGTGATGGCCCCCAGGATTTTTGCTCCAGCCCCGATCAGGACACCATTGCCAAGGTATGGATGGCGTCTGCCTTGATGCCAACTGGTGCCGCCAAGGGTTACGCCATGATAAAGCGTGACATCATCGCCCACCACTGCCGTTTCGCCGATGACAACCCCCGCCCCATGGTCAATAAAAAAACGGCGGCCGATTACTGCGCCTGGATGGATATCGATATTGGTCCAAAATCGTGTCAAGTAGGACAGGAAGCGGGCGACATAATGAAATCCGGATAGCCATAGCCGATGGGACAGGCGATGGACAAGAATCGCGTGAATGCCGGGATAAGTTGTCAATACCTCAAGTACATTTCGCGCCGCAGGGTCTCGTCCGAATACACAACGAATGTCGTCCCGCCATTCACTCGGCAAACTTAGCCACCGTAGACGGCGCGGAGTCTGCTTATCAATGCTATGGCCTGTGTCAATGCCTTCCTTTGCCGTAGACGTCACTATTTTTTGTAGAAGCTCATTCATATATCGGTTATCGAAATACTTGGGTAGAAAGATACCGATCGCCCCGGTCGCAGACGATTGTTACGATAACTGCATCACGCACTTCCATAGAAATCTGCAAGGCTGCTGCCATTACGCCGCCCGACGATATTCCGGCAAAGATTCCTTCTTTTGCGGCGAGCGAACGGGTCATCTCTTCAGCTTCGCTTTGCCCAATATCGATGATCCTATCTACCCGTGCCGATTCATAGATTTTGGGTAAATAAGCAACAGGCCATCGGCGAATGCCAGGGATAGATGCACCCTCCTGGGGTTGGACCCCGACAATGGTGACGGCAGGATTTTGCTCCTTTAAATAGCGTGAAGTTCCCATGATGGTACCCGTTGTGCCCATGGAACTGACCAAATGGGTAATGCGGCCTACAGTGTCACGCCAAATCTCAGGGCCCGTGCCTTCGTAATGGGCGCGCGGGTTGTCAGGATTGGCAAATTGATCCAAAATCCGCCCTTGTCCTTCCTGGGCTAGCTTTTCTGCGGCATCGCGGGCCCCTTCCATGCCTTCCGTCTTTGAGACCAGCACGATCTCCGCACCAAAGGCCCGCATTACGGCTTGCCGTTCTATGCTCATGTGTTCTGGCATGATAAGTATCAGTCGATAACCTTTGATGGCTGCTGCCATTGCAAGCGCTATCCCGGTGTTGCCACTGGTGGCTTCTATCAGTGTGTCGCCTGGCTTAATTTCACCGCGTGCTTCGGCATGGCGTATCATGCTGAGGGCCGGGCGATCCTTCACCGAACCCGCTGGATTATTGCCCTCGAGCTTAGCCAAAATAATGTTAGTGGTATCGCCCGGTAGGCGCTGCAAGCGTACCAGGGGAGTATTGCCGACAAACGAGGCTATCGTCGGCAGGCTATTGGCCCAATATGTGTCGGGTTCGCTAGGCTGAACGGCGTGTTGCATGGTGGTCCTTGCGCGAGGCGAGTTCTAAGTTAGTGACGCAATAATGTGCACCGCATTCAAAGATACGGGTACCGCCACCCTCAGCGATAGCTTGACGTAGTTTTTCGGGCTTCTCGATGCGTATGCCTGCGAGGAAATCCACCCCAAACTCAGCCAATTCGGGCAGCCACGGTACGGTCGGCCCCATCAATACGAGCTTAGCGTTTTTAGCAAGTTCAGCTAGGCGCGGAAAGGTTTTATTGGGGATTGAACTGGCGGTGAGAAATATCCAATCGGCATCGGGCAGAAGATATTCGCAGGCCGGATCAGGTAGGTCGCCAGGGCCGGGTTGGCGTTCCAATACGCTAATATCAAGTTCAGCAGCATAGCGCTCCAGTCCAGGATAACGGCCCACTACGACAATTCGCTTATCATTCAGTAGGGGTTTAAACCATTCAAAGACTGCGAGATTGGCTGGGGTTTGTTCAGTTTGGATTGGTTCAGATGCCAGTAAAAGCGGATTGTCATGATTGATCACGGCGTTGATCGCCGCCATGGCGACTGTTGCTTCGTAAGGATTCCAGGAAATAATCTGGGATGCCAGTTCCGTAATTTTTTTTCCTGCCAGCGTACCTGACCAGGGCAAGGTGCGGGTTGGGATGGCTGGACTCATGGCCAGTCCCATGCCGGCATCTTGACTCCGGCATAATGTCCAGGTAAGCCCGATCAGCACTTCAGCGACCAAGTTGGTCGAAGCCGCTTGCTCAAGCAACACATCGTATATCGGGTGAATGCTCATGGTGCTGGTTATCGGTTAGTGAATGCCGACAGTTTAAGAAGCGGCCAAGGGAAGTTCCGCGCGGTTATAAACGAAGTAGGGCTTTGCTTCTCCCCGAATGACCGCTTCATCAATAATGACTTTTTCAACGCCATTGAGCGATGGCAGGTCATACATGGTCTCAAGCAAGGCATGTTCCAAAATTGAGCGCAAGCCCCGGGCACCCGCTTTCCGTTCGATAGCCTTTTGCGCGACGGCGTGGAGTGCTTCGGTACGGATTTCAAGCTTTGCATTTTCCATTTCGAAGAGTTTGGCATACTGCTTGGTAATCGCGTTCTTGGGCTCGGTCAGGATTTGGATTAACTGTGTTTCGTTCAATTCGTCCAGCATGGCGACCACCGGCAAGCGACCGATAAATTCCGGAATCAGGCCGTACTTGATAAGGTCTTCGGGTTCGACTTGTTGCAGTATGTCGATGTTGCTTTGTTTTTCCGTTTCGCCTTTGACCTCGGCGGAAAAACCGATTCCCGCCCTTTTCTCGGTGCGGAAGCGGACGGTTTTTTCCAGGCCGGCAAAGGCGCCGCCACAAATAAACAGGATGTTGCGGGTATCGACTTGTAGATTGACTTGATCCGGGTGCTTGCGCCCACCCTGCGGCGGCACCGAAGCAACGGTGCCTTCAATCAGTTTCAATAATGCTTGTTGTACGCCTTCACCGGATACATCGCGGGTAATGGAGGTGTTCTCGGATTTGCGTGAAATTTTATCAATTTCATCAATGTAGATGATGCCCGTTTGCGCCTTCTCAATATCGTTATCACATTTTTGCAAGAGCTTAAGGATGATGGATTCCACATCTTCGCCAACATAACCGGCTTCCGTCAATGTGGTCGCATCCACGATCACAAATGGGACGTTCAATAACCGCGCCAGCGTTTGCGCGAGCAGTGTTTTGCCGCTGCCTGTCGGCCCGATCATCAGCACATTGCTCTTTGCCAGTTCAACATCATCTCCCTTCACCGACGAGCCCAAGCGCTTATAGTGGTTGTATACCGCCACCGAAAGGATCTTTTTGGCTTTCTCTTGGCCGATGACATATTCATCCAAAATAAGCTTGATTTGACGTGGGGTCGGCAATTTTTTTTCTGTCTCCGCTGAGGCCCTCCCTTGGGTTTCTTCACGAATAATATCGTTACATAGATCGATACATTCATCACAAATAAAGACCGATGGGCCGGCAATTATTTTGTGCGCCTCATGCTGGTTTTTGCCGCAAAATGAACAGTAAAGTAAATGGTCGCCGTCACTGCTGTTACTATGGTTTTTTCCGTCGCTCATTGTCACCTCATTAAAAGGGAGTGAGAAAAGCCAATTGTTTTGACCATTTCTGCTTTGCTGCCAAATACAAAAAAATAGGCTTTTAATTACAATGAAAAGCAATTTTCTTGCCATATTGAAAAACAATTTATCTTTATGATAAATATGGTTATTTATTTTTCAATAACGTATCCAATGGGGTAGCAAACCTGACAAGAATAGGATGGTTTGTAAGGTTTCCAACAATTTGTAATAAAACCTCCTCCCATCTGCAAGGTATTGTTGTGTTTGCTACATGCAGGTTTGATTTTGTAAGTTTTTCATCCTTATTTGTTTTTACATTTATATAAATATCAAAAGGTTATTTATTTTTTTCAGGTGGCATTTTTCTTGCTTACGACTAAAGTATGTTAGAAGTTTATTAAACCTGATATGGATACCCAACTCGACTGGTCGGTTTACGAAAATTATGGGAACGGCGATGCCTTTGCCCAATTGCCAGTTGTCGGCGGTTCCTATGGCAAAGCGGCGGCGGTGTGCATCGGCAACCGACAATGCCAGCGCACGGAGAAAGGGGTCATGTGCCCTAGCTTTCGCATTACGCATAATCCTGTCCATTCCACGCATCATCGTGCCCAAACCCTTAAGGCCGCGCTCAATGGGGATTACGGCCCCCAACCATTTATTGGGCAGGAAGTTTCAGCGGCAATGGATTTATGCGTCGGATGTAAGGGTTGTAAGCGGGAGTGCCCTAATGGCGTCGATATGGCGTTATTGCGCGTTGAAGCACTTGCCCAACGTTGGCGGTTAGCGGGTAAAGTGCCGTTGCGCGAATGGCTGTTCGCACACTTGCCGCATTATTTGGCCAAGTATCCGCTTATCTGTTGGTTAAGCGTGTTGCGTGAACGCATGCCCTTGTTTGCCAAATGGGGAGAACGCTGGCTAGGGATCTCGGCAAAGCGTCCTTTCCCTCGTGTCGCAAAACACAGTTTTCTTGCGTCCCTGACTAGCGAAACGGTGGGTGATAGCAACGGACGTGAGGTCGCTTTACTCGTTGATACTTTCTCGAATTATTTCGCTCCAGAAACCGCGCAAGCGACGCTAGAACTGTTGTTGGCAGGCGGCTACCGGATTCATATTGCCCGTCCTATTGACGGCAAACGGCCCTTGTGTTGCGGTCGGACCTTCCTGTCCAACGGCTTGGTCGAGCAAGCCCGTGCGGAGGCTCGCCGCACCGTTGCTGCACTTTTCCCTTATGCAAAGAGGTGCATACCTATTATCGGCTTGGAACCGTCTTGTCTGCTTATGTTGCGCGATGAGTATTATGCTTTGGGGTTGGGTGAACAAGTTGATGCAATCGGAAAGGTGGCGATGCTGCTGGAAGAATTTCTGGCACGCGAACACGATGCCAAACAACTCAAGCTGACGTTCAAGTTACAGCCGGATACGCAGGTCATCGTCCATGGCCATTGCCACCAAAAAGCCTTTGGCGCGATGAAGTCGGTACGTAAGTTGTTAAATTTGGTTTCAGGGTTAACGAGCGAGTTTATTGAATCAAGTTGTTGCGGCATGGCGGGTGCCTTCGGTTTCGAAGCCGAGCATTATGGGCCCTCTTTGCTGATGGCTGAGCTGTCCTTGTTGCCAAGCGTACGGCAAGCCAATCCTGAGACATGGGTAGTTGCGAACGGAATAAGCTGTCAACATCAGATACGTGATGGCGCGCAACGCGAGAGTATGCATTTAGCACAGGTGCTCCGGGCAGCCCTGGTTATGCCAACAGTTTAGCTGGACGTACAAAGGAGTCTTTAATGCACGATACGGTCATTGTGGGAGGCGGTTTATGTGGCTTGATGCTGGCCTATACGATGCAGCGGGAAGGTCGGCCCTATGCCTTATTTGAAGCACGTCCGCGCTTGGGAGGACGGATATTATCCGTTCAATCCGAAGCCACAGGCGCCGCGCTGGATTTGGGGCCAACCTGGTTCTGGCCTGAGCAACAGCCACGCCTTGCAAGTTTAATAACAGAACTCAGCCTAACCAGCTTCCCTCAAAACGATGCCGGAACAGTGCTTCGTCTTGATAATCCCGACGGTAAGCTGGAAACCTCAGAGGATGAGGCTTTACACGGCGGCGCACAACGCCTTGACGGCGGCATGGCATCCCTGGTTAATGCCTTGGCGGAACACCTACCCCCTGACAGCATAAAACTTGGGCAAGTCTTGACCGCAATTGAGGAACATGGTGATCATCTCGTCTTGCGTTTTCGTGTTGGTGAAGACTGGAGCACGATTGAAGCGCGTCGTGTTGTCCTTGCGCTTCCGCCACGATTAGTGCTTGAGCAGGTAAGTTTTAAGCCTACGCTTAATGAAAACCTACAGCAAGCTTTGGAAAACACCCCGACCTGGATGGCAGCGGAAGCTAAGGCGTTGGTTGCTTATCCCAAGGCATTTTGGCGCGATGCAGGCCAATCGGGCAACGGTTCTGCCGATCATGAACAGGCCGTCCTCGGTGAGATATTCGATGCTTGCGATGCGACGGCAAGCAAGGCCGCGTTGGGTGGTTTTGTCGCGCTTTCGCCCAGTCAACGGATATCCTTTCAAGTTGGATTGCCGATACTGGTTGAAAGCCAGCTCGCACAGTTTTTTGGGAAAGAAGCCCAAGATGGGGAATTGCATTTTCAAGATTGGGCTACCGAAACCTATACCTGTAGCAAGCTTGATGAAGCTCAGCCCTTTAGCCAACCCGAGTATGGCAATCCCTATTTGCAGCAGCCTTACTGGAATCACAAGCTGTACTTGGGGTCTTCGGAAACCGCCCGCCATGGCGGCGGCTATTTGGAAGGCGCGCTGGACGCTGCCGCACGCATATACGGACAGTTCAGCTTGGCTCCGTGTTTGCATGCCCCTGAAAATCGCCGTTGCGTCATCCGCTTTAGCGATTGGGTCAACACCTACCGGACGGATGCCCTGGCATTCTATCAACGCTACTTGAACCAGCGCCTGGCCGATCAGCAACGCGATCAACTCACCCAGCTTAGCCTGTTGGCGACCGTCGATGAAATCTATCAAAAGGCCTTGCTGGTATTGGAAGAGTTACCTTTCGTGACCGAGGTGGAAGTCGTCGTCAATGGTAGGTCGGATTTGACCCCGCACCTGTTGACCCCGTTTATGGGTTTCAATGAAACATTGCTGAATGCGGCACTGGAATTCAATCGCAGTTCCTGCGCCATATCGAATTTCGACCAGGAACACAAACCGACCGATGAATATATCGACACGATCCGGCGCGACCTTGCCTCCGCATGGCGCGAATTTGCCCTCAATGTCAACACCCTGTTGGTCAAGCGCAGCACCAGCCAAGCTGCCACGGCTTAAGGTAAGGATTTTATATCATGCTCTATGTAGTCGAGATACCGCACGAAGGCCGCCCCCAATCCTGGTTTGCTTTTGACCAGGAAGACTTGATACGTAAGGTGTACGCGGCCAAAACTGAATCCAACCAGATGGTTTACTGCACGACGACTGCCGACGAGCAATTGGAGAAGTTAGGCACGGCGACCGACAATCCTGATGTGGATGCTGAACGTAACCTGTTGCTTAAGCTTATCGAACAACAGGGCGGGGATACGGTGTTATATCGAGCCGATTATCTGCTTGGCTCGGACGTTTATCAGGCGGAAGCCATCAGCGAGCTTGATGCCTGTGTTACCGCGCTCGCGACCGACCTTAAGCTGTGCCGTATTTTTGGTTCCGAGACGGCGGCGGTCAACGCGCTTTATAACGACCCTATATTCGATCCAAGCAAAGAATTTTATAACCACATGGCACTGCGCGAGCAATTGATTGCGATGGAAGTCATTTCCGATGACCTATAACCGATAGGGATAACCCCGGTATGAAACTGCAAATCGAACGGCCTTATGTAGAAGAGATCGTCAAAGATCATCCTGAACTGGCGGCCTTGCAAGACCAGCTTAAGTTCGGCAACAGAGTCGAGGTGGCTTTCACCCAGTTGCCGGACAGTGTTATTTCCCGCCTCGAAGCGCTGTACCAAAAAGCCGGCCCCAACATGCGCGCCAGTGCGGCACAGCTAGCCACTTTACGTAAAGCCAGGAACGACGATGGCATTAAGTTTAGTGCCGAAGAGCTCGAACAGGTGTTGCCTGCGCTTATCCGCTACCTGTTGACTGGGGGCATACGCGGCTGGCTGTTTATGGTGAATATTTCCGACAAGCCGATGCCTTATGTGGTGACCCGGTTCGATTACATTCCGGCTTCCAATGATGAAACCGGAAAAGTGATGGTCGAATTAAAGGCGAACGCCAAGGGCACCTTATTTACGACTACGTTCCGGATTAACGCCAGCGATATCGACGGCAAAACCATCGGCGAAATCCTGGCCGCCAAGGGTTTCCTGAAAGAGACGCCAGAGCTGATCAAGAACCACGACGAAACCAGCGAACGTTACTTCGAGTGGCGGGCGCGTTACGGCGCACAATTTTCCGCGCAAGGCACCGGCTTTTATGCGGAAGACCCAAACGCTAGCCATCGCAATACCGATTGGTCGCGTAAGGATATGGTCGTGCTGTCGACGGGTGGCGGCAGTGCGCGTTTGGTCAACGACGAAAGCATCCTGACCAACCGCAACTTGACCTTGGATGCCCCCGGCGATGTACTCGGCAATTATTTGCGTAAGGCCGCCAAAAGCAACCAGTTCGAGGCCGAAGACGAAGTGCAGGAGTCGCAGGATGCCATCCCCAAAGGCATGTTTACCCAGATGCCGGTACACCCCTACATCTTTATGTTCCACCTGGAGCTGCATCATTACCTCTGGGTGCATGTGAACGACCTGACACCTTACCGATACCAACCGGAACTGAAACAAAAACTGGTGTTGCCGGAAGAGCAGACCGACCTTATCGACATCCTGACTGCGGAAATGGATGTGTTAATGGACGACATTGTCGCCGGGAAATCGGGCGGCACCACGGTGTTGTGTGCGGGGCCGCCCGGTGTGGGCAAAACCTTGACGGCGGAAGTGTATTCCGAAATTATCCAACGGCCTTTGTACCGGGTGCATTCCGGCCAGCTCGGCTTGAATGTCGCGGCGATGGAGTCCACATTGAAAGATGTGTTGATCCGCGCCCAACGCTGGGGGGCTGTGATGCTGATCGACGAGGCCGATGTTTATATCCGGCGGCGGGATGACGACATGACCGCCAATGCGATCGTCGGCGTATTCCTGCGAGTGTTGGAATACTTCAACGGCTTATTGTTCCTGACCACTAACCGGGTGGACGACATCGACGAGGCGATTGTTTCTCGCTGTATCGCGCTGATTAAATTCTACCCGCCCGATGCCGATGCCCGCCATAAGATTTGGCAGGTCATGACCCGGCAATTCGGTTTGGTGGTTGACGATGCCCTGATTGCCGAGTTGGTGGCGCATTTCCCGAGCGCAAGCGGGCGCGACATTAAAGGCTTGGCGAAACTGGTGGCGAAGTTTTGCAGCCAAAAGCAGGTTTCGCCCGACTTAAGTGTTTTCAAACGATGTTCGATTTTTCGGGGCATGGATTTGAGGGTTGAGTCGTGACAGCCTTGTGCTTGCATCTTTTCCACACTCTGGCGGTGTGCTACACGGGACGCTGGAGTGTCCCAAGCCTGCATTCCCATTTATGCCCCTCCGGGTACGCCGGAGCGTGGGAACTATTAAATGACGAGCGAATACTATGAACTACGCCTTTGCGCCCAATCCCGTCGTCAGTTTGCTGGCCATGTCCAGCAACCCTTATCCGGTAAATCAGATTTATGGCGTAGAAGGCAATTTTCCGGCGACCACGTCGGCAGCCGTGGATACCCCAAACAGTGAGCCAGTCATTTTCATGAAACCTGCCAGTTGCATCGCGCAGAACAGTTCCCTTGTTTACTATCCGACCAACACCCGCGAGTTGAAGGCGACCGTGCAATTGGTGGTGGCCTTACACAAAGGCGGTTCAGATATTGATCCAGAAAGGGTGGATTACGATTATGTGTTCGGCTATGCCGTCGGCCTTGACTTGACCCGTGGCGATTTACATACAGCGCTCGGTGCCAAAGGTTTGCCGTGGGCAAAGGCGAAAG
This sequence comes from Methyloglobulus morosus KoM1, assembly GCF_000496735.2. GTDB lineage: Bacteria > Pseudomonadota > Gammaproteobacteria > Methylococcales > Methylomonadaceae > Methyloglobulus > Methyloglobulus morosus. The sequence continues at coordinate 13,346 of NZ_AYLO01000011.1, read as the reverse complement.
GCTTCGACCAGTCTGCGCCCTGCACATCGATCACGCCGGAGTTTTATTCAGGCGTGGTGGATAAGGGCAAAATCGAATTGAAGGTCAATGGTGAAGTGCGCCAATGCGGCGATTTAACCAATATGCTGTGTAAAGTTCCGGAGTTGGTCGCCTACTTATCGACCTTGTTTGAATTGCGCCCAGGCGATTTGATTTATACCGGTTCGCCGGAAGCGGCGGTGACTTTAAATAAGGGCGATGCCATCGAGGCGACGATTGCCGGGTTAGAACCCCTTATCTTAACCATTGCTTAGCAGCCGTATGAAAAGTTAATGCATAAGATAGTAGGGCGGATTAGCCGCGCAACGTGGTTAGGTTTTGGTTTGCCACTTTTGTTTGTGCGCGGCGTAATCCGCCGAATGTGACGTACCCTTGCCATTCGGCGGATTACGGCGCACGGAAACGCCTTGCATATCGAAATGTTAAACTGCTTGTGCGCCTAATCCGCCCTACGACCCTTATATTGCTATTGGTTAAAACAAGTTTCAACACCTATTGCGGAGGAAAACATGACGACTGTGTTCAGTTTTGAAGGAAAACATAGTGACCTGGTTTCAGAAAAGGAGATCATTGCTGGCGTTATAGCCGCCAAGGAAGTCTTCGCCAAAAACCAGGTCGACCCTTTTGCTTGTCAGGCGGCAAAAGACAAGATAGAACGCGACGAACTGTTGACTAAGGAAGAAGCCTTGTTGTTCTTGGTTTGGGATGAGGCGGAGGACGCGGCCTTCCGCGCCATTACCCTGGGCTGGTTGATAAGGGGTGACACCGAAATCAACTTGGTGGTTAGCGCGGAAGCCGATGTTGCGGTTTCGCTTGCGGCTGCTGGTTAACGGGTTGTGCTTATGCAAGCGATGATTGCCGAATTCCTTAACCAATGACCGTCGAACAACTCATCGAGGCTTTACAAAAAATGCCCAACCGGGCGGTGGTGCTGTTTGAAAGTGATGTCGGCTATTCGCTGGTTGCCGGTGTCAATCTGGAAACCAACGACAACGGCCTGCCGGATGAAGTCATCCTTTATCCCGACATGAACGAATAATGCCAGCCATGAAATTCTATATGACCCCCGGTTCGTGTACCACAGGCATCCATATTCTGCTGGAAGAGATCGATATTCCTTTTGAAGCCTATATCCTCAATTTACCGGCCGGAGACCAATATAAGCCGGATTATTTAGCCGTCAACCCAAAATCTAGCATTCCCACCTTGGTCCGTAATGATGGCGCGGCGTTGACCGAGTTTCAGGCCATCGCCTGGTGGCTGGCACGGAGCTACCCCAAGGCAAAATTATTGCCAGATAATTTAGAAGGCGAAGTAAAGGCGCTTGAACTGATGGACTATGTCGTCGGCACGCTGCACATGCAAGGCTTCGCACGGATATTTGCCACCTATAATTTTACGGCGGGCGGTGCGGACGAGGAGCGGGTTAGGGCACAAGGCAAACAAATCGTCGAAAAAGGTTTCATCGTCATCAATACCCAATTGCCGGACAAAGGCTATGCCCTCGGCGAGTTTTCAATCGCCGATGCCGCCTTATTCTATGTCGAGTTTTGGGCGGCTAAGCTTAACATGTCCATGCCGCCGAACTGCCGCGCCCATTACCAGCTTATGTTGGAGCGTCCGGTGGTGCAGCGCGTGTTGAGGGAAGAGGGGTATCGGTGAATATTCACGGGTACATGATAGCTAACGGGTTAATGGCGGAATTCCGCAGGATGGAGACAAACGATGACAGAAAATATCCAAGCACTTTTTAAATTGGTTGCAGAAGGTGAGGAATTCGAACTTTCGGCAAACGATAGCAACACGGAATATCTGCTACGCAACAAAGAGGATGCCAGCACAGCCCATTTGGAAGGGGATGATGCCGAGGCTTTCAGCCAAGAGTACAGCACTATCAAGACCCAATTCCCCGACTACAGCGCCGACCAGATGTTGGCACAGCTTTGGGATCAGGGCGGTTATAGCTGGATGGCGTTAGCCGATGAGGATGAAGCTTAACGGGGCAGGATTTAGCTAAAGTTTTTGGTTTTTCGTAGGTACGCAGGGCGCTTGCACCGTTTAGGTCTACCTTTTGTATTGCGTCAATTGTGGTAGATAAGGACGATGCACGGTTATCGCAGAAGGCGTTGGATAATATGTTAATTAACACGAACGTAAGCGTTATTGATACCAGAGAATCAACATAAAACGTTTCCGCTTAAAAAGCAGGCTTTTGTATATTTCAACTCGCATCCCCGTGACCGCGAAGCACCCAAGGACAGCTCATGCATGACAGCCCGGCACCTACAGATAAAGAGGAATGGGTCATTTGGAACGGCACTTCCGGTTTTCTCATGATGGCGACGATTGGCCGGGTCGAGGTCGGCACGGGCAGCAGAATTGCCTGGATGGATCCGCCCTTCGAGATGTTGGGCCCGTTTAACCTCGACGAGCTCGAGACACACGGTCGGATTGCCTTCGCTGCGTGTACCATCCTGTCGCGGCAGAGATGGCAAGACGAGCAAATGGAATTGCGTCGGGAGTCCTACGAAGCCCGCCGTGCTGCGCAGGAGCGACTGGACGAGCAATATGCACGCTTCAACGGAGGCCGGAGACGACGGCGGACGCATCGCCAGCAAATCGACGAGCGGCGACACCGCGAGACATTGAACCTGCCTATTGACGGGAAGCTTGAGATAACCCAGATCAAAAAAGCTTATCGGCGGCTCGCCCAGAAGGCACATCCCGACACCGGTGGCAGCCACGAAGAGTTTCTTCGAATTACGCAAGCGCGCAACGCGCTGCTCGAGTGCCTTTCGTAATTAATGTGCTGGATGCGAGAGACGTACGATTAGCGTAGCATAACCGCGTACGCGTGGGTTTAGTTGATGGTATTCCTCCGATTACGCTATCGCTGATCGGAGCTACGAAGGCTAAGGCGCCATGCTATTATTCTCCGTAAGTTGGGGTGAACTTGTAAACCCCCAACAAAATGATTGCCCTTATCGTTGGGGTTCGTTCCTTACCCCACCCTTGTCCTTACGAGTCGCCCCTTCCTGCCTAGGGGCTTAAGCGTCCTGTGCAGCTATCTCGGCACGGATGATTTCCATGTCCAGCTCACGGGCATGCTCGATCACTTTGTCCAGGGAACTGGCGGGCAGCGCGCCGGATTCGCGCACTACCACGATCTTTTCCCGCACAACCATCAAGGTGGGGACCGAACGGATGTCGAAGACCTTGGACAATTGTTGCTGGGCATCCGTATCGATCTTCCCGAACACAATGTCCGGGTATTTTTCGGCAGCCGCCTCGAATATGGGTGCGAAGCCACGGCACGGCCCACACCAAGTAGCCCAAAAATCCAAAACGACGATGGGGTTTTCTTCAATAAACTGGTTGAACGTGCTGTCGGTCACTTCGACGATGTCCATGTTTTACCTCTGTAAGATTAGGCGACAAGTCGCCACCGTTTCAGATATAAACGAACTGTCCCTGTTCCAGGGCGGGATAATTCTTCCGTAAGGCATTGGCTATGGTTCCGACCAATTGCTTGTCGCTTGCAGCGGAAGCCCCGACATAATCGGTACCCTGTTGCCATAACTCGAAGTAACAATGCAAATGGGTGTCATAATCAGCGCCCGTGGGGTTGGCAGTCTTGTCCTGCAAACTCACCATTCCCTCCTTATCCACTTCCAAACGCCAATCACGGTCATCCTTGACCGATGACAGCAAAGCCGCCACATGGGTGTCAGACCATTCCTGTTTCATGTCGAAAGCCATAAACACTCCTAATGTAAGTTAAAAAATCCTTGACCCAACGTGATCGGGACATTATCTCGCTATCCGCGAATATCCACCTTTCCATGCTATTCTCAATAGGCATGAGATACGCTTTTCTCTGCTATCCAGCACGTATATGGAGTGTGCCCAAGGGCATAAAAGGAACGAATCCCCAAGGAATTCTGCTCGTCGATTTGCCGCCCCAAGACGGTATATGGCAACTAACCAACAGAACTCGTATGGTCAAAGAATACGGCGCTAACGATCCGCTTACCACTCGTTCTTCATACCCCAAGGCACAGAGCCGTCAACCAAAGGCGCTTTTATGCCTTTTTTCTCCATATCTTCCAAGGTTTTGTAATACGTTGCTTCATGCATCAGCGTGCCGTTTGACGTGTACAAGGCAACATAACGGGCTGCAGTATCCACATCTACTACGAGATCGCCGCCGGCATCTTCCGTGCGGCGCGCGTTACCGTTCCAATCCACAAAAAAGCCGGGTGCTACCGCCATACTGTAATCCTCTATTGGGCAATGGGTTTTTAAGTTACTCGTAGACGGATTATGTTAACCCGTCATTGACGTATTGCCGACGATAACGCTTTAAGGCTATACCAAAACAAAAGCTGTGACCGGCTGGTGCAAAAAACATCAGTCCGATAAGCCCCAAGTCGTTTTGCCGGGTGATGGAACGCCGGGGATACGGAAAAATGACCCAGGAAAACGGTCATCCGGCTCTACAGGAACCGACCGCTGCCCTAGTTTCGCTGGCAACGTACCCGATACTTCAGTTGTGCTTAAAACTTCGCCTTGATAATCATAATCAAATGCCATGACACACCTCCGCTAAAACATGAAAAAACTTACTCAACAGTCAGCCATAACAAGCGGACAACATTTCGTCCGAATTTTTGGCCTTAATAAATAACTAGCAATTTGTTTGCCAACCAATGGTACAGCCAAATTAGCAGGGTTTTGAGGATAAATGGCGGGTTGCTGACAAAACACCTTCTACTAAAGCAAAAGAATTGTCGCAATACTGACAACTATTGTGGGATTGCTTTCTTAAGCTTATTTAGTTCGTGGGTTGGCCTGAATGGAATGAAGCCCAATAAAGGCCATTAGATAGGCTTATAGGATGCTGCCGAATGGCAAGGCGCACTCATACCGGTCACTTGTAGCCTTCATGGTATAAATGTCTCTGGGTATCGTTTGCGTGCACTCGTTTCCTCGACAGACGAACGTTTGCGAAGGCAAGCTTAAGTCACTACAAGGCACGAAATTTGTAAGCCATTAAATTTTGCAATAATGGAGATCAATGATGCCTGAATTACGCTTACCGGCGAAGTGTTTCGCCACGCCGGAAGACGAAGACGTATTTTTTACCCAACTGCCTCCGGTAACCATGGCTTACCCGGATATCTACGAATACGTTATCGATATTGAAGACGAGCTAGTGACTGAGGATGCGTTGTGTGTCTTACTGGAATTATTTCGTCGCTATGATGCCCCGCTAGGTCAATTCGCGGTTTTTGAAACCGTCGCTAACCGAGGATGGTTTCGTGACCCTGAAGCGTGGTGGTATGAGGCTGTGTTCGGTAGTGCCAAACAGCAAAGCGGCCTGCCGGCGACGCTAGTACATTAACGCTGAGACTTGCGGCTATTGAAAGGTAGCGGACAGAACAGCGACATTATTGTCTGGAACCGTACATATTTGTTGACAATATGACACGGGAATTTATGTGGTTTTACGTTGTGCGCGATTCAGTTGGTTTCCCTTAGCCTCTGTTCGGAGCGCGTAAAATAATGGTTACTGGGGTATTTACAGGCATTTGTCGGTAGCTGTTAAGGTCTTGGCATTGAACTTGCCATAGCCGAGTATAAGTGATCCCGGTAATCCAGCCGTCCTTGATATTGAGTAGTGCCATGATTGAAATTACAGCGGCCGACGGCCATATCTTTTCGGCTTATAAAGCCGATCCTGCCGACTCCCCTAAAGGCGTGGTTGTGATCCTACAGGAAGTCTTCGGCGTCAACGCGCACATCCGCAAATTAGCTGACGCGTTTGCAGCACAAGGGTTTTTAGGGATTGCGCCGAGTCTTTTTGATCGTGCGGAAAAAGCTGTGGAACTTGGATACGACGAAGCAGCCATTGCCAAGGGCCTACAATTGACGAAAACGCTTGGCGAGAGCCCATTCTTTGATATTCAAGCCACCATCAATACCTTCCGTGAGATTGGTAAAGTTGCCCTCGTTGGTTTCGATTGGGGCGGATTCCTGGCCTACCATGCTGCCAACCGCCTGCAAGGTGTAGCCACAGTAGTTTCCTATTACGGATGCGGGATCGTCAACGATGCGTCGCAACGGCGGAAGATTCCCGCGCTGCTGCACTTTGGCACGCTTGACCCATACATTCCCGTGGACCAGGTCACCGCTTTTCGCATGTCGCGCCCCGACCTCCACATTTGCACCTATGCGGCTGGCCACCACTTCGCCTGTGAAGACCGTGGCACCTACAATGCCGCAGCGACACAGAAGGCCTGGGAATCCACGCTACAGCACGTAACCCATATTCTGGAAGGGCCGCCGGTCGTCACGCTCAAGAACCAGGGTGCGTATGCTGCTGTCTCGGCTGGAAAAGAGAAAAAGAAGAAACCTGCAACGGTAGACGACGATATGGGGCCTCCGATGTGAGCCTTACGGGCAATTGGTAGCGCACAGATTAATTGGCAGCGCACACATTGCCTATTCTTATCAGGCCCTGTGGACACAAATATTTTCGCCCATTCGATATAAGCCGAACGGCGGTCTACCACTACTTAAAGGAGTTAAATCAATGCCGTTGAATTTTACAAGCTTGTTTCCCGCCCGCCAGTGGTTCGATATGAACGTGCCTGATTGGCTCAAGGAGCGGGTTGCATCGCTCGTCCAAACTCTGGGCGAAGACCACAAAGACCTCACATTATTCAAAGACATGCTTTCAGGCGGGAAGCTTACCGAGGAACTTATACATAACACTCATGTATTGGCAAGTTCTACCCAGCAACGCGACATCTTTCTCCTTGCTGTCGATATTGCCCATCATGCTTGCACAATAATGCAAGCCATTGCTTTGATAGTGCCGATTAATAAACCCACGAGCGCTTAATCGCACACTTGCTTTACCCAACGAGGCCCAGTCTCGTTGTCTTCGTGGTGATTGTATTTGCATACGCACCGTTTGAACCTGCGACTCTTGAGCAATGGGCGCGAGAATAGCGCAATCCACACTCGTGCAGCCCCGAAGCCATGGGCATGCATCACCTAGTTTTTGCATTGCGACTTTATCATTTTTTTGCTTAACATTTATCTGCCGCCAACGCCCAAACAAAGTTGGTTTCCGCATAAATTTACCGCTAATAGTTTTTTCCTTAAAATTCGTAGGGTATTTTCTCTTTTCTTAATTTATGTAATAATATCAATGTTGTAATTACGTTATTTCTACACATAAAATCAGAGGAGACAATAAGAATGGTACGCGAGTTTGAATTTAAGGGCGAAATCTTCCGGGCAACTTGGCACGGCATTGCGGGGCATGAAGAGGTGTTTATCCTGCACATTGATAAGAACGATGAGGAAGGCGAAGAGGCTTCCATTGACCGTATGACAGAGGAGAATGACACCAGCGCTCCTTTGGAAGATATTTTGGTCATGTTATGCGAACGCATCATGCCTGAAATCGAAGGTCATGACCCCGCTGTTCCTTTCTCTTGGCGTGAAGGCAAGACAGTATTCAATGTCCATAACGGCCTTCAGGCGGTCGGCCACTAGCTTAGAGAAATTGGCAGTTTTGTAGGTTGGGTTAGACGCGCACGGCAACCATAGGTTAATCAACTGCTGACTTATGGGCGCGTCGTAACCCAACGTTCGGAGGTTGAATTACCGTCCAATGTTGGGTTACGGCGCACCTTAACATTAATGTCATATTGGCAAAATTTGACTTGTGCGCCTAACCCAACCTAAGCTACTCAGGGTGACGGCCTCCCCAATAACCCCTCACTTGCTGATTACATCCACCTGCACCATGCCGTCCTGGATGCGGAGCGGATATTCCTGCAATGCCCACCCTTCAGGTTGCAGGCTTTTTCCAGTACGTCCGTCAAACACCCAGCCGTGGGCGGTGCAGTAGAGTATCCTGCCATTGAAATCGCCGCGCCCTAGCGACACGCCTTCATGTGGGCAGGCGGCTTTGTACGCCTTCGGCTCGCCGCCGTCCGGCCACATAATGATAATTTCCTTATCGCCTGCTACGCAGGGTACGAGTTCGCCTTCATAGATAAGGCTTTGTTTGCACACATCGATATAAGCCATAAAAATTTCCTTTAAAAAGCGGCTTCTGAAAATGCCTGGGTGTCATTTTTTACCCCGAATGGCGCTTAATAAAAGCAAGCAAAGGCCGTGCCGGATTTGGCGGGTTAAAAAACAGCCTGGAAAATTAATCGAATGCCATGGCCGTGACTTCGCCTTCCGCGTCGATAATTTCGGCATGCTTCAACCTGCCGTCGCTTTGGTAGGTATAGCGATGTTCCATTTCAATTTCGCTGTACACGATTTTTTGCAGCTTAACCAAGTGGTCTTGGTCGTCGAAATAACCGCGAAAATAAGTGTTGCGGTTTTCAAGCTGTGAGGCATCCAATTCGTTGAGCAATCTCAACGGTAGTTTTACCCCGCTATAGGTCACAAAATACCGGCATGTGCCGGATGGTTCTTCTGCCATTGTCTCACCCGTTTCCTGATACTAATTTCATAAAATTTTCTCACACAATCAAGGTAATAGCTATGTCGGAAAGCCTACAATTGTTGCCTACAAAACTAACATAAACGTAGGTTATTTAAGCTAAGGCAATGATTTTTAGCTTGTTATAAATAGGCATCATTATTGCTTAAACTTTATTAATTAATTTTTTAAGATGAGGCAAAATGAGATGTTTACGAAGGCCTGTGAATTGAGTGAAATTAAAGAAGGTAAGTATGATGTTGCGGCAGTCAATCGCGTTCTCATCCTGATTGTCTGGCCAACCGGTAGCCAGCCCCGTGCCTTTCAAGGAATGTGCCCTCATGACAACGAACCGCTGGCGGATGCCTTTTTTGACGGCAAGACGGTAACCTGCCGCCACCATGACTGGGCATTTAATGGCGACACTGGCGCGTGCATAAAAGGCAAGCCTTGTACGCTGGCGGAATATCCCCTGAAAATCGAGGGCGATGATATTTTGGTGGACACCGATGGGATTACGCCCAATCGTGTAGCTTAACCGACAAAAACTGCCGACTCTGCAAGAAGGAGTTTTGTCATGAAAATTACCACGATCCTGGTCGATGAAACTCCCAAGGCTGTTGTGAAACCGGTGGATACCAAGGATTTAAGGCGTTTTCTCAAGAATGGTAATACTTATCTTACCGCCGGAAATGCCGAGGCCACGATAACCCATCGGGAAGCCGATGATTCGGAAAGTGATCGCTGGAACTCGGCGTTTCGATTGCACAGGGCCTGGGGCGGCGATGAAGATGCATTTTTTGGGATTCCACTGTAATTGGAAAATTAGGGCGCGATGACTGGGATGCTATTGTTGAAGATTGAAGAAGCGGGTGTTGCGGTGTTGACGCTGATAGAAGGTATTGATGAAAGCGAATTTTCCAGGTCTCGGCTAACCCGGCAGGAGGTTTGTCGGCAGATTGACAGCCTTGGCTTGGCGGCGTTAGGCATGTCTCCAGCAACCCGTGCGGCTTTGCCGGAAATAGACTGGAAGACATGGCTGGCAATGGCGGAATATGCTGCCAAAGACAATCAGCAATTGTGGTGGGTTATCTCTGAACTTGTGCCTGCGACGTTGATGTGGTTGCGGGTCTATCGTAACCAGCAGCCTGAACTATTTGCCGCTATCGCCATATGATGAATTTTGACGGATTAGCCCGTATGCCCGAAACCTTGTCGCGTACCGGCAGCGACCAGGGGGCTTATATTTCTACCCCGGAGAGCGTTCCTCAAGACAGCCAGCGTTACTTGCTCAATGCCTTGCCGTTCGACAACTCGTTTGCTAGGCTGCCAACAAATTTTTACCGTCGTTCGCGTCCGCAAGGAATGCCGGAGCCTTATGTGGTCGCTGTAAGCGACTCTGCCGCCGATTTGCTGCACCTTGACATTAAGGAATTTGAATGCCACGAATTTGCCGACTATTTTTCCGGCAACGCCTTGCTGCCTGGCTGTGAGCCGCTTGCAGCCGTCTATTCTGGCCACCAGTTTGGTGATTGGGTAGGACAGCTTGGCGATGGCCGTGCCCATTTGCTGGGAGAAGTGAAGACAGCCAATGGCGCTTGTGAAATCCAGCTTAAAGGCTCAGGCCAAACCCCTTATGCACGCGGTTTTGACGGCCGGGCGGTATTGCGTTCGTCGATCAGGGAGTTCCTCTGCTCGGAAGCGATGGCTGCACTGGGTGTCCCCACGACGCGAGCCTTATGCGTTATCGGATCGGATTTGCCGGTGCAGCGGGAAAGCTTTGAGACGGCGGCGGTCGTTACCCGGCTGGCGCCGAGTTTTGTCCGCTTCGGTTCGTTCCAACATTGGAGTTCACTCGATAAAGAAAACGAGCTCAAACAACTCGCGGATTATGTCATCGACCGCTTTTTGCCTTCCCTGCGTGACAATGCCAACCCTTATCAGGCGCTGTTGTGCGATATCGCTAGCCGAACCGGCGAACTGATTGCGCATTGGCAGGCGGTCGGGTTCATGCACGGGGTCATGAACACCGACAATATGTCCGTGCTTGGCTTAACGCTGGATTATGGGCCGTTCGGTTTTATGGAGGCATTCGATGCCGGGCATGTCTGTAATCATTCCGACCGCTTTGGCCGTTATGCTTACCGGGCACAGCCACGGGTTGCCAAATGGAACCTTTATGCCTTGGGTGATGCCCTGGTCACCTTGATCGGGCATCCTGATATTGCCAAGTCTATTGTCGATGAACATTACGACCATACCTATCAGGCAACCTTCAAACGCTTGATGCAGGCAAAGCTCGGGCTACTGGATGGTAGGCCCGATGATGACGATTTTATCGAGCAAACCTTTGGTTTGCTGCAAGCTCACCGTCCTGATTATTCCTTGTTCTTTCGGCTTTTGAGCCGGCTTTCTGGTCGTGTCGTAGATAACGAAAGCACCAGAACGGATGCACCGGTGCGCGATCTTTTTCTGGATAGGGAAGCGTGCGATGCCTGGTTGAAATTATGGCGCATGCGTTTACGCGCGGAACAATCGGATGACCATACGCGCCAAGCGGCAATGTTGGCGGCCAATCCAAAATACATTTTACGTAATTGGCTTGCCGAAGCCGCCATCCGTAAGGCGCAAGCCAAAGATTTTTCCGGCGTTAATGAGGTGTTGCAATGCTTGCGACAACCTTATGACGAACATTCCGGTTTTGAACGCTACGCCGCATTGCCGCCAGATTGGGCCAATGGGCTTGCGGTGAGTTGTTCCAGTTAAGGGGTTGGGCGTTGCTATTGAAAATGCCTATCTCTATTTTTGTTTGTTATTAATCTTGGAGAGAAATTATGGATACTTATGAAAACATCAAAACCGGTATGGTGCTGTGCGACGGTGAACGCAAAGGCGGCTATGCTTTTACTTGCCGGGGTCAGGTCTATACCTGCAAGGGTTGCGGCAACACGGGTTGCAGACAGGCGAAGGAGGATGCATGCAGCAAACAGGCGTTCTCGGTTACATTCCAATGCCTAAGTTGCGGTGCGATTGGGCAACAGGAAACAGCAACACTGGATTACACCCAGACGCAAGCGTGGTTAAATCCTAGCGAAGACGCCCACGCGGGATAACACCCGTTCCAACGGCCTACGTGGTATAAAGCCGCGTAGGCCTAAAAATAATATTTTAATATTGGCTGATAGAGCTACTCGTCTATCCTTAACCGCAGCAAATCCTTGGTCGCCGTCCGCATCCGTTCACTGATCCCGTCTGGGCTAGAGCCATAAGCGTCGTTGGCGGCATCGAGGGCAGCTTTGGCGATTGCCGCCTCTTCTTCCGTCAATGGCAAGCGTCCCGCCATATACCGGGCCTCCGGCATGGCCGCTAATATTGCGCGTACGTTTGGGTGTTCACTTAGATGGACCAGTTTCTCGCATTCCTTTTTACCCGCAAGGCAAATAGCGCGCCCGATCACTTCGACCTTGCGGCCGTCTTCTGTCGTCTTAATATAAGTGGTCATGATAATACCCTATTGATGTGGTTTTGGCGGGACGTAGCCTTCAGGCATCACAGAACCATCCCCGAATAGGTATTTTTCCATCTCGCTGAGGAGAAACTGTTTGGCTTTTGGCTCAAACATCGATAAACGGTACTCATTCACCAACATCGTCTGGTGTTGCAGCCATTGCTGCCAAGCGTCTTTGGAGATGCTTTCATAAATGCGCTGTCCTAACACGCCTGGGTAAGGGACACGTTCCAGTCCCGACAATTCTTTGCCCAGTTTTACGCAATGGATCATCCGTGTCATGATATGAGCCTCCTTAATGAACTTTGTTGGCGGCTGTTTGCAGCATCTTTTGCAATTGGCCGTCCTGATGCAGCTCGATCAAAATATCGCAACCACCCACGAGTTCGTTGTTAACAAATAACTGAGGGAATGTCGGCCAGTTTGAATAACTGGGCAACGTTTGGCGGATTGCAGGATTTGCCAACACGTCGACAGTGGCAAACTCAATACCGCAATCCCTTAAAATCTGTGCCGCTGTCTTTGAAAAACCGCATTGAGGCGCTTGTGGCGTACCTTTCATAAACAATATGATGGGGTTTGCTGCGATAGTTTGCTGTAAATCTTCCAATATGCCCATAAAATTTTTCCTTTTGGTTGCGATAAAATAGAGTATTTCAAGTACTGCCAGTGTTTAGAAAATGTCGGCAAAAGCAATCTGTATGCGCATGTTCAATGACTTCTTTTTACAGGCTGTCCGGTTGCCTAATAGTTGCTCAAATGTCCCTCTTTTGCAGCCTGCTTCCTTGCCTTGGCGATTATATCGGCTGATTTCCCGGGTGCTGCTGGTGCCGAAACCAGTTTTTCCATCTGCTGACTGCCGCATGCAGGACAGGTTGGCGTAGTGTTGCCCCTAATCAATAGTTCGGACGTATTGTTGCAAGCTATGCAACGATAGTCATAAATTGGCATGATTCCTCCGGTCATTCATTTTTGCACATAACACTCAAAGATATTTGCGAAAGCCTAATTTTCTGGCAATCCTGAATAAGTCCTACTGCGGGCTCAGGACGAATGGTAGTGGGTTAACTCCATTCGTAACAATTTTGCTGACTTATGGATGCTATTAACTTGTCCGGGCTTTCATTTGTAGAGATACAATAATTAAGCAATATTTATGCCTAGAATGGGGTGTGTATATGGGGCTGTCAAAGGCCTTGGCGACCAAGCTTTTCACGTAAGAAGACTTTTTTTGGATTTGGTTTTTGACACATAGTGGGAACGGTTTGTCTTGTTCCCGACATT
>NZ_AYLO01000010.1 GCF_000496735.2 Methyloglobulus morosus KoM1 | reverse complement strand
TTATATTGGCCATAACCCGGCTGGGGGTATTATGGTAATTGCTTTGTTGCTCTGCCTGGCGGGAACCACTTTAACCGGATTGAAATTATACGCCGTAGAGGATAATAAAGGGCCATTTGCCATAACAACAAAGCAAGTCCATCTAGAAACACAGTCTTTTAGCCTGATTTCTGTGGCCAAAGCAGAAGAAAATGATAACGAGGAAGAAAGTGAAGATTCCGAACTTATCGATAACAACCAAGAGGTTGATAAGCAAGGTGAAGAATATTGGGAAGAGTTACATGAGTTTTTCTCTAACCTAACGTTATTGCTGGTGTTTTTACACATCGTTGGCGTTATCGTTTCCAGTGCTGTCGATAAGGAGAATCTGGTTAAAGCCATGTTGACGGGCAAAAAAGACATCGATGACACTTACCAATAGCCCTGGGGCAATACAAAATACTAAAGAAGGGGAGCTGAAGTGAGGCATTCTGAATTTCATCGCGCACACCGGATCGGGTGGTTACGCGCAGCCGTGTTGGGTGCCAATGATGGCATCGTCTCTACGACAAGCCTTGTGATTGGGGTGGCTGCCGCCCATGCCGACTTTCATGCAATACTTGTTAGTGGGACGGCGGGCTTGGTTGCCGGGGCGATGTCGATGGCTGCGGGCGAATATGTTTCAGTCAGCTCCCAAGTCGATACTGAGCGAGCGGATCTCAGGAGGGAAGAGCGGGAGCTGGCGGAAAATCACCCTCATGAAGTGAATGAATTAAAAGCGATCTATATTGACAGGGGGCTTGAACCCGATCTGGCTCAGCAGGTTGCCGAGCAACTCATGGCCCACGATGCTTTGGCAGCGCATGCGCGGGATGAATTAGGGCTGACTGAAATCACCGCAGCGCGTCCCTTACAAGCGGCCTTAATCTCCGCACTGACATTTTCTCTGGGCGCACTGTTGCCGCTATTGATGGTCCTATTTTTCCCTTATTTGCCTGTGGCTAATATCAATCAAATTGTTATTGATCTAACAGGACTGGATACGATGCCCCTGATTGCTACAGTGGGTTCTATTTCACTGTTCTCGCTGATCTTGTTGGGCGGGGTATCCGCCTTGACCGGTGGAGCCTCTGTTTTTACAGCCATAAGCCGCGTTACGTTTTGGGGTATGTTGTCGATGGGTATTACCGCCAGTGTCGGTATGTTGTTCGGCACGGTAAGTGGATAACATTGGGAGTTAATTAGCAATGCTTTCTATAACGACAGGCTCTAGATAGGATGCCAATAGAAAATGACACTAACAACCCAACAGGCCGGGTAAACTTATGATCGAATCTATAACTAAGCCCGGTTTGATGAGGGAAGATTCCGTGTAGCTTTGGCGATACTTGCCAGTCTTTACCAAAACTCCCATTAGCCCAAGCTGTTGGCCTCCGCCTATATCCACATCAATATCATCACCGATAATTGCGACTTCTTGAGGTTTTAGCCCCATGTCATCCAAAGCGATTTGGAAGAATTCGGCAGATGGTTTCCCGATAATCAGGGCTTTGGAACCGCTCGCATATTCCAGGCCTTCGATAAACCCGCCGATATCCATTTGCAAGCCATGTTCCGTCTGCCAGAATCGGTTTTTATGGATAGCGATCAGTTTCGCGCCCTGCATCAGACAATTGAAAACTTCATTTAACAACGGATAAGACCAGGCATTGCCAATATCGCCGACCACAACATAATTTGCTTTCGTATTGGACTGAGGAAAATCTTTAAAGTCTTTTTGTACATCATTTGCCAATAGCAAACGGCAAACCGGTTCGTGCTGTTTCTTAAGGTAAAGTAAGGTGGCTTGGGGAGCACTAATAATCTCATCGGCAGGAATTGAAAAGCCCATGGCATTGATTTTCTGTTGTAAGGATGCCAATGATAAAGTGCTGGTGTTAGTGACAAAACGGCAGGGCAAACCGCTGAGGCGAATTTTTTCAATCGCTTCAACGGCACCTTCGATGGCATTCGAGCCAACGTAAAGGACACCATCCAGGTCAAACATAATTCCTTTGATAGTGGCGAGGGTATTCATGTCTGTCTTACCTGGAACTTAGTAAAAATGATAAGGCAGCTTGCCAATGACATGACAGTCAAAGCCAAGCGGTAGTATACGGTTAATCAATGGAATGCTTGAATTGTACCGGCATTCAACACACAAGTATTGGGCTCAACAACCTATAGCCCTGTTACCCAATGGGTAAATCCTTAATGGCTATAAGCCTGTTTTTGCGGACTTCATCACAGGGGGCAAGGCTCCAATTTCGCGGGAAATGATCGCATATAACTCCGGGATCCATTCTGGAAATTCTTCGGTGTCAGCCTCAACTTTCAGGGGGTAGATCCTGGGGTCGTGTGGCGCAATAACGACTTTCACGTTTTGGACACCAATTTGCGCCGTGAGGACAAAAAGTTCTTTTATCGCTTCGTCGCCCATGGCCAGACAACCGATGGAAGCGGTTTTGCCATGGATGAAAATATCCGAGCCCAAATCAGTGCGTCCCTCCTGTTGGGCATGGAAAATGTCGAATTCGTTGGGGTAGTTTATTTTCATGGACAAGTGGTAATGGCTGTTGGGATTGAGCTCCTCGATGCGGTAGATGCCTTCCGGTACTTGCCTGTCGCCCTGGCGCAATTTGGGGCCGGCCACGCCGCTGGCGGCCAAGATGTAATAGTCGCGGATGAAGCGGAACCCGCCGCTGTCCCTCGCCCACAACTCCAATTTCTTTTCCTGTTTCAAGGCGATGAGGGTAGCTTCCCGAGGAGGGTAGGGTACCTTGGCCTTGGCAAAATAGTATCCGAGTTTGCCTTTCACGTCTGCGCCGTAAGTTTGCAAAATATCACCCACAGTCCATTGTCCGGGCAGCCTAAACGGCGGTATGTTATACATCGTCCGGTTGGTTAGGTTTCGGGGTTGGGGTTTGACGGCAGCGATGTTGGCCGTGGTGACGGTGGGCTTTTGACCAGAACATGCCCCGAGCAATCCGGACAAGGCCAAGACGGCAATGATTTTAGCTCTTGATTTCATGATGTGCGCTGGAAATAAAGTGTGGGCCAAGTATAGTTTAGGCAAAACCGCAACATGCCTGCAAGTCCCAAGCCTTCGTGGACGAGGCGCATCGTGGCGGATAAATGGACTCTTGTGACGGCCATCCTATCGAAGAATCAATAGCAGATCGAGCGGGGCTATCTCTATCTTAAAAATAATACCACTGAAGCCTGCATTTATTGACGGGAATCGAAATTGATTTAACATTGGGGCTGAATTTCGTAGGCTCAACTCATTTCAAGGGCGTATCGAGAATGCACCTTCGAAAAAATGACTTAATTACTGGGCTTGTTCGACAATGATCCCCTTCGGTTATTACTAAACGCCGGCAAAACCAGAAGCGTACATACCATTGTCAACACCAAACCGATTGTCAAAAGTTGACCCATGCTCGCCAAACCTAAATGTGGGGTAAAAGCCATGCTGACCAGGCTGCAAATCGTGGTCAGGTTACTGAAAATTACGCCTCTGGCTGTACTGGTGCGTAACACGCTGTCATCCTTGGAAGATAAGCTGCGTAAACGTCGGCTAATGAAAATGCCCCCGTCTGCACCCAGCCCAAACAGGAGCGGAATGATAATGATGTTGGCAAAATTAAAAGGGTTGTCCATTAGCACCGTAGACGCGCCAGTCAATATGGCTGCCATAAGCAACGGTAAAAGTGTCAGTAAGGTCTCTTTTATGCTGCGCTGGATAACCAGCAAAACGACCGTAATTGCCAGCAAGGCAGCCATTAATGCTTGCTGAAAGGCCTTCACTACCGCTTTGCCTGTTTCCAAATAGATCACCGGCAAATCGGTTGCATGGGGTGCAATTTGCCTGACTTCGCCTATGAATTCTTCCATGTTGCCGAGGTCGTTAAGGTCTTTGCTGGGGAAGACCATAATTCGGTATATGCCCTCTTGGTTGAGCCAGCGTTCGGTTAAGTCTTTAGGGAGTGCGTTTATCGAGACTGTGTCCGCTTTTAGTCCCTTGAACAAGCTATTCATGGTGTCTGGTAAAGTGTCCAATAAACCGGTTTGTAATTTTTCAAGACTGAGTTTTTTTGTCGGGATAGGGTTGGCTTCCAATTGGACAAGGTACTGCTTTAAATCGTTGTCAAGTAATTGTAAGGATATGGATAATGGGCTCTCTTCTGGCATGCCTTTTAATTTTTGCCCTATCGTCTTTTGCAGATGTGAGAGTGCTTGGCTGTGGTTTTCGATAGTGTCTTCATGAAGCGGCGGAAATTCATTCAATTGCAAGCCGAGCACTACGGACAAGTCTTCGATGACAGCCAGTTTTTCTTCCTGGCTTTCCGGCACGAAATCGAAAATGGTGACCGCGCTTTCAACCGAACCCAGTTGTTTTAATTTCTGTGCTGTCGCTAACGCATCAGCCTTGTTTGGAGAAAGAACGGAGAGTGTCATTGGTGACGTTTCCTTGGTTTTCAGCAATTCCCTAAAAGTGGCGACCCCCTCGCTGTTGGGGTCGCGCAAGTTGAGCGGGTTAAAATCGAACTTGACTTGCGTGAGCAACGCCAATCCTGCAATGGTAAGTATTGCGGACAGCCATCGAATGAGCCCCCTATTTTGGGTAGGGAAACGGTAAGCCCAATCGGGAAAAGCATATTTGGGCGCAGTGGCTTTGACTGGGTCTAGCGACAATAGGCCCAGCAATGCGGGCAGCACCACCATGGAAATAGTAAAGGCTATAAAAATCCCGGCACCAGCAATGATGCCAAGCTCGGAAACCCCGGTATAAGCGGTGGGAATAAATGCGAAAAAGCCAATCGATGCGGTTATCGCACAAAGGGCAGTAGAGGGCCCTACTGAATGCAGGGCCGTAATCAATGCTTGCTTTTTGGGAAGCTTTTCTTGCAACAGTTCTCGGTAACGTAAGCACAGTTGAACGGCATAATCGTCAGCGATACCGATATACAACACCGCAAATGATATAGAAATAAGGTTTACACTACCAATCGCTAGTGCGGCAAAACCAGCGGTCAAAATCGAACCCATCGTCATGACAATGAGTGTGACGATTGTCAGTTTCAGCGACCTGAACCCGACCATTAATGAGATAAACACCAATAGGACGGAGAACACCGAAGCCATAGCTGTACTGTACTGGACACTTTCCAGTTCATCATGTTCTAAAACAACTTCACCAGTCAGCCGTATTCTTGTATCTGGAAAAAGTTGTTTGGCATTTTCGACGACACGTCTAACCGATTTGAGCGATTGTTCTGCAGGCACCATTGAGCTAAAGTCAAGCTTAGGCTTGAGCAGGATAAACCGCTGTGTGGTCAGTACACCTTGCCCTGTACCGAACATCATTTGTTGCCAGGATAACTGGTAATTTTTCCCCTCCAATTCTGCCCTGACAGCCGCTCGGATTTTATCCAGCAAGACAGTCAAGTCGATTGGCAGGTCGCGGTCATCCTGGGTCAGGGCGAGTTCGATTATGGATAGCAATCCCTTAAGGCTATTGTCACCGGACAATGTGCCTATGAAGGGCTGCGCTTCCGCCAGCTTTGACGATAGATCTTTGAGGTCGTCAAGCTCAAGATAAAGTAGGCCATATTTGTCGAAATACGGGCCTTCGCCAGGAATATAGACGGACTCGACTTGCTGTTTTATCTCCCTGAATTCATTACCGAGATAGGACAATGCTTTTGTCGTCTGTTCGGGTGACTTGGCATCGACCACAACCAATATAGCCTGGTCATCTTGAGGGAAAGCCTTTAAAAATCGTTGTCGGTCTTGCTGGAAAGGTAAATCGGGGGAAAGAATATTCGTCGTGTCGGTATTGATTTTGAGGTTTTCGGCGGTGTAAAACACACTAAAGCCGCAGGCAATACAGGTCAGCAAAATCAGCGTGTTGGGATAGCCTATTATGATGGCTTCAAGGCTGTTAAGCAGCTTCCTGAGGGTTAGGGCAACTATTTTCATGATCCGTCTAACTATCTGGGGGAAAGATCTTTAAGGGTTCTTAAAGACGGGCTGTAAGAAAGGCTCATAGAGATACGAATTTTGTATGAAAGGTTTAAGCCTATTCGGTTGCTTGAATGCCTCATTTTAAATATCCCTATCGATCAAGCCACTATTGGCTTCAGCTTTGACAAATGGGTACGCCATTGCAAAGAATCCCTAGCTAATACAGAAAGATTGGACTCACGCTCACCAGCAAACTTTAACGCACTTTCAACCCTTTATTGGCCAGGGACAATACTTGAGTCGGTGCGCCTATACAGGTTGGGAATAACGGCGCACTGACATGTGTAACCGGATTTGTTGTAAATATAGCCGCTAAACAAAAAAAGCACCATAATAATAAAGCCTTGAAGAAACGTATTTTCACAGGCAACTCCGATCCAAGCCTTGGGCATTATTTTGGCTTTGTTTCGTATCGTGCTTTTCCCATGCCTTCTTGGATGCCATAACCAATGGCGGGCTAGGTGGCGCCTTGTATTGGCCTTTAAGTTCTGAGCGGGTATCTTTCCCCTTTAGGCCAATCGAGGTTTCTCCGATGAGGGTTGGCAGCTTTTTTTCGGAATGGGGATGGGTGCTCGTTTCGGAATTCATACGGGTGTTGATGCCTGCCTTGGTTGTTGGCACTGTTGGCGCAGTATTTGGGCGTAAATACGTCAAAAAGTGAGTGTGAAACTGATCAAATGCTCATTGTTCTGGAGGAAATACCTACAAAAGCCGCATAATATCCCCCATGAAAACACCTAAAAGACTCGAACCGTTAATCGACAACGGCCTCATCGACGAAGTTCTGCATTCCCTGAAAAGCGGCAAGGAAGCCGCTGTCTATGTGGTACGTTGTGGGACGGAAACCTGTTGTGCGAAGGTCTATAAAGAGGCCGACCAGCGCAGCTTCCGCCAAAGCGTGCTTTATCAGGAAGGCCGTAAAGTACGCAACAGTCGACGCGCCCGCGCCATGGAGAAGGGGAGCCGTTATGGCCGCAAGGAGCAGGAGTCGACTTGGCAAAATGCCGAAGTGACTGCCCTGTACCGCCTTTCAGAGGCCGGTGTCAGGGTGCCTCGACCCCTTAACTTCATCGACGGCGTGTTGCTGATGGAGCTGGTGACCGATATAGACGGAAACCCTGCACCCAGGCTCAACGACCTCGAAATGGAGCCGGAACAGGCCAGGACATACCATCGGTTCCTAATATCCCAGATTGTCCGCATGTTGTGCGATGGCCTTATCCACGGTGATTTATCGGAATACAATGTACTGGTTAGCAGCGATGGGCCAGTCATCATTGATCTGCCCCAAGCCGTCGATGCGGCGGGCAACAACAATGCCCACATGATGCTGGAGCGGGACATCGACAACATGGCCAGCTATTTCGGCCGCTTCGCGCCCGAGTTGCTGACAACCGCCTACGGCAAGGAAATGTGGAAGCTGTACCAAAGCGGCGAACTTCAACCCGAAACCCAGCTAACTGGCCATTTCGAAGACAACGCCAAACCTGCCGACGTTAGGGGTGTAATGCGTGAGATAGACGCTGCGCGCAAAGAGAATGAGGCGAGACAAAACTATAAAGCCAAAACCTCTCAATAGACGGAAAACAAAATCATGTAATGTCTGGCTACTTATGGATGTTCACCCATTTCACGATATCTTGGACACCCATGGCACCCGACTGGCGTGCCAACTCTTTACCGCCTTTAAACAAGACTAAGGTCGGTATGCTTCGGATAACGTATTGGTTTCCCAATCCCTGCTCACTATCCGTGTCCACTTTGGCTAAACGCACCCTGGGTTCCAAAATCACCACTGCCTGGACAAAAGCAGGTGCCATCATCTTGCAAGGCCCACACCAAGGCGCCCAAAAATCCAACAGGATCGGGATGTCATTATTAAGGATATGGCTCTGGAAAGTGGCGGCAGTCAGCTCTAATGGCTTCCCATTGAAGATCGGCTGATGACATTTGCCGCAATTAGGATGTTGGGCAAGCCGCATGGAAGGCACTCGGTTTACTGCTTGGCAGTTTGGGCAAACGAGATGCAAAGAATCAGTCATTTGGGATCCTGCTCATTATTCAACGTTAACGCTAATAGTCGGGGTGCATAGTGAATTCTTCAATAGACATCTTGAGAAATTCAATAGCGGGCCAAACAAAACCCAATGTTTTTTTGAATACTCACCGTCTTTGCCAGGAATTTGAAAAAAATCTTTAAATGCCCGATAAGTAAGTACAATCGTGACATACTTAAGCGTAAACGACAAAACCAACTGAGCGCCGAAGTATTGGTTGATAAGTTAAAACATAATATAGTCCTCATCCGGACGCACGATGATCATGCGGTTTTGTCTTTCAACTTGTTTAACCGCGCACAGTTGGCTTTATGTTTTGTTTTCTGGCAACCGGTAATTGGAATTTAAATGCAATATGTTTTAATCATTCATGAAGTCGATAGCTATCCGGCATGGAAAGTTGTTTTTGATGAAGCGGCAAACATCAGAAAAAATGCTGGGGAAGTCAGCTATCAATTGCTACGGTACGACAATAATGCGGACAACATCGTCCACTTCTCTGAATGGTTATCGCTAGATAATGCCCGTAGGTTCTTTGAATCCCCGGAATTGGTGGAAATCAGAAAGAAGGCCGGCGTAAAAGCACCAAATTTTATCTATCTACAGGAAATAGAGCGCGGCGTACTTTAGGCTATGAACGACCAGGATATAGCAGTAGCCATTCGGCAATATGCATCGCACTTCGGCAAAAAACTTCTAACTATCCAGAACCGTTTGTTTAATGGATGGAAGGCCGAAAGCGTCCTCTCGGCTCCTTGTTTGGTCTTTCAAATTTCGGGGTAAATATGACGCAGTTTTTGTCCGGTGCCTTGATATGATGGGGAAATTGTCTCTTTAATGTCCCATAATGAATTGGAGCATCGAATCCTGGTTTTGTTAGCTTATTCCTGGGTCAATAAATCCTCTAATAAATAAGGATCATCGAAATGGCGCTTTCCGATGAAAGCAATTGCATGGGTTCCCCATTGTCGCATTGCGCCTGGACTGGGGACACCGTAAGGCCAAAGCAGGAATCGTTCCGCCCGTGCGCTGCTATCAATAAGGCCGTCTTCACCGTACAGGCTGCGCTTTGTACCATTTGGCATCGGTATAGAACGAAGTTGTTCCATCCCATTAAGGCTATAACCAAGCGTTGCAATCTCTGATGTATCGCGCATGGGCGAGACCTGCTGCAGGTAATGGGTACGGCTTTGCAAGCGCAGCCACAGCCGTTGATGGGGTGAAAGAATTGTTATGGCCTTAGGGCTTAACACGGGTTCTGAACCTTCCTTGGCTGGGATTGCCCGGTAACCTTTGCTAGGAAACAGCAGGTAATAGCAACCGCAACCGTGAATGCTGTCGAAGGCGATAGGCTTGCCTTCAGCACCGATTGTAACGCGCCAAATTACGCTATCCAGTGAGCCGCCGTATAGATCCAGCAGACCAGTTTTCTCCCGTGCCGGCAGCCAGATTTGGTAGGTCAATTGCAACAGCACCTTGCCATGCCATCGGGTATATCCCTGTGCGACATAAACTGTCGGTTTAGTGATGTCAATCCAAGGTTGATTAAAACGGTTCAACCTGACAGTACCTATCCTATCGGTATCGTTGCGGGTATCCATTTCCCATACGGGCGCGAAATGCGCCAATAATTGCTGCAATTGTAAGGATGTCAGGTGAGGAATACCTAGCGGATTGTCATATACTATTTTTAAGATTGCGGAAATATATTCGGGCGTTAACCTACCTCTGTCCAGGGGAATATAGCGGATAAGTTGGCCTTGTTGCGGCAGTTTTTCCAGAGGGATATTGAAGCTGGCGTCCAGTTCCCGATGCAACCGTTCGATACCGATGGTCGCAACGTAACGCGCCAGTGGATAAAAGCCAACAACACGTTTCCAGCTTTGGTATGCATCGGGGACTTGCGCCCGTTCCAATAGGGTTTTTTTATGTTTGGCGTTATTTATAATGAGCTTGTTCAGGCGTTTGCCGCAAACTTCCAATGCTTGGTCAAAAGTGCCCGTTTTAGGTCTTATCGAAACCAGCTGTTGCCTGGTTGTAATGGGCAGATTGGCGAATTCAAACTTTATGCCTGCTGAACCGAGTTGTCGCATGAGTTCCAACCATTCGGCAAAAGCATCATTTGATGATGTCGTCCGGTCGGCTATCGAAGCCAAGAAGCGGTTGACCCTAAGCTGGGGAAAACCATTGATTCGCAAGGCTTCAGTGTCACGTATACCATATTCCTCTACCTTCGACTCAATGTTATCAAGCCAACGCAAGCATATGGTGTCTTCGCCTGACGGTGTAGGGTCAGAATACGGGCTAAGCGTCGCACAACCTTGGATCGCAACAACTAGGCAGCCGACAAGCAAGGAAAATCTTATGCGGATTGCTACTGTTTTGATGTGGTCCAGTCGGTAAGTCAATTTTCTACACAAGTTAGCTATAAAAATATTCAAACCAGCCACTCCCTCTAATTAGGGCAACGGAACGGAAAATCGCCTTATCCCGATGTTCCCAGCAGGGTGACGATGATCGGACATGATACTGAATCGGTATTGCTGGCGCAGCTCTCAACCAGATTGGACAAGGTTGTTTCCATCGTACGTAGGCCTTCGATGCGTTCACGTATTACCACAAGCTTTTTAAGCGCAATGTTTTTTGCTTCCCGGCAATGTTGCCCATCCTCAAGGCTCAGCAACTCCGAAACTTCATCGAGCGAAAAGCCAAGTTTCTGGCCTTGTTTAATGGATTGTACCCGCTGCACGTCGCGTTCGGTGTAATGTCGAACGCCATTGAACGGCTTTACGGGTTCCATGAGCAAGCCACGTCGCTGATAAAAACGGATCGTTTCGACATTCACCCCGGCATTTTTCGCCAGTGCGCCAATTGTGAAGTTTTTTTGCGTCATGGGGCTTGCCTCCGTACTTAGGTACGGTGCCTATAATATAGGAATAGCTAAAAAAGAGGTATCGTCATGAACCCAAAACAAACCCTGATTGCCAGCGTTCTTGCCGGGATAGCCGCGAGCTTGTGTTGTGTCGCCCCTTTGGTGTTGCTCAGTCTTGGCATTGGCGGGGCTTGGGTGGCAACTCTGACCGCCTTCGAGCCTGTGCGTCCAGTGTTCTTTGGTCTGGCCTTGATTTTTATTGGCCTGACATTCCGCAAGCTCTACCTAACAACCCAAATATGCGAACCCGGCAAACCTTGCGCCGATATTGAAGTCATCCGTAAACAGCGCTTCATTTTCTGGGGCGTGACCATCCCTTTATTGGGTCTCCTGGCGTTCCCATGGTTCGCCCCGCTGTTCTATTGAGGAAAAACCGATGAAAATTAGAATCCTTCTGCTCTTTCTAGCGTTTGCCGTTACATCTAACTTGGCTTTGGCAGCGTCCCGCACGGTCACGCTCGATGTACAAAACATGACCTGCGCCGTTTGTCCTATCACGGTCAAGAAAGCGCTTGAACACGTTGCCGGCGTGCAACAGGTTAAAGTTGATTACGCGGATAAAACCGCGACGGTGCAATTCGACGATACGACCGCCACGGTGGACAACTTGACGGAGGCAACCAAGGCCGCCGGATATCCATCCTTTATCAGGAAGGAGGTTAAATGAATGACGTAACGCTCAACTCGACGCTCACTTGCCCGTATTGCGGTCATGCCGAAACGGAAACGATGCCGACCGATGCTTGCCTGTTTTTCTATGAATGTAAGTCCTGTGGAATCCTGCTTAAGCCAAAGCAAGGGGATTGCTGCGTGTTTTGCTCTTACGGTTCGGTTAAATGCCCACCCATACAACAACATCAATCCTGTTGCACCAGATAGAAAACAATAATGTTAAACAAAACATATCATTGGGCTTCAAACTCCAGGAAGCCCTAAATCTCCCGGTGCCTTAAACCATAAAACACCGGGCATGTAAGCTTATTTACCTTTGTTATCGTGCCATTCCCCGATGCATCTCAGCCATTTTCCGGTTAGCATCGACGGCATTTTCATAGGAGGTAACCAACCTTTCGCAATGGGCTTTAAGGTCTTCCGCCTGCCTGCCGTAGAGATAGGCTTTTGACTCGTACTGTTCAAGAAGTTTCTTGTGTTCATCAACCTTAAGCTGCATTACTTCAGCTTCTTCATCATAGTGTTTCGCCAGCGCCTCATGGTCGGCTTTGGTTTCCGCATTTAACACGGCTTGGCTCATATCCATCGGATGCGGGTTCATCTCAGCACAAGCGGTCAGTAATCCAAGAGTCAAAAGCAGGGTAATTAGAAACTTTGTTTTCATGGGTTTTCTCCAGATTAATTAAATAGTTAAGATAACATGGTTTTTAAGATAGTTATAGTGGATCGTCCGGTTTTACCTCCTTAATTGCTCATGGTTGAAGAATGAAATCCAACTGTTCTTAGCAAATGCTGGGTTAATAAACCCTGCTGTGTGACTTTTATTTAAAACGAGCGTCCCTTATCCCAAGGATGGCCTTGGCCACCAGGGTGTGAGTGGTAGCCCTCATTTTTAAATCCTTTAGTCTTTGAGGCACACGCAGAAACAGTGAGTAATAAAAACGTGATTAATATGACAACATGTTTTTTAGTTTTCATGGGTTTTCTCCACGGTAATTCAATGGTTTAGTGACATTGTTTTTCAGGTACAGTTAACGTATCGTTCCATTTCTGGATTGTTTGTTGATGGCATATTGCTTGCCCAGGGCATAAAGTGCCGGAATGACGACCAAGGTCAACAGTGTAGACGACACCATGCCGCCCACCATCGGTGCAGCGATGCGGCGCATGACTTCCGAGCCGGTGCCGGTGCTCCAGAGGATAGGCAGTAGCCCTGCCATGATTGCCGTGACGGTCATGATTTTCGGTCGTAAGCGCTCTGCTGCACCAGTCATCAATGCGCTGTAAAGGTCGGTTTCAGAGAAATCGCGCCCTTCGTCCAGGCATTGCCGTTGCTTCTCCAGGAATGCCTGGTCCAGATAAATCAGCATCACCACGCCGGTTTCGGCGGCCACGCCTGCCAAGGCAATGAAGCCGACACCCACCGCGACGCTGACGTTATAATCCAGGAACCACAGCAGCCAGATACCGCCTATCAGGGCAAACGGCACGGATAGCATGACAATCAGGGTTTCGGTCAAACGTCCGAAGTTGAGATAAAGCAGGATGAAGATGATGCATAGCGTGAGCGGCACAACCAGTTTCAACCGCTGCTTTGCCCGTTCCATGTATTCGAACTGGCCGCTCCAGGTGATGTAGTAGCCCGCAGGAAACTTGACCCCTTGTTGCACCGCTTGCTTGGCATCCCGCACATAACGGTCGATGTCGCGTCCGCGCAGGTCAACGAAGATATAAGCGGACAGCAAGGCGTTCTCCGTCCGTATCGATGGCGGGCCTTTATCCAGGCTGATTTTCGCCAATTGGCCAAGTGGGACTACCGCACCGCCTGGAACCGGGACAAGGATGTGATTGGCGATCGCTTGCGGACTATCACGTAATTCACGCGGATAACGAACAATGATGGCGAACCGTTCGCGTCCTTCCAGCATGGTGGTGACGGTCTCGCCGCCAATGGCAGTGGCGATATTGTCTTGCACATCACCGACCAACAGTCCATAGCGAGCCAACGCTTCGTAATCTGGGGTGATGTTCAGATAAAAGCCGCCGGTGATGCGTTCAGCATAAGCACTGGTGGTGCCGGGTACGGTCTTGACGGTTTTTTCGATCTGTTGCGCCAGACGTTCCATTTCCGCCAAGTCTTTGCCGAACAACTTGATGCCAATCGGTGTGCGGATGCCGGTCGCCAACATATCAATGCGGTTTTTAATCGGCATCGTCCAGGAATTGCTGACACCGGGGATTTGCAGCGCCTGATCCATCTCGGCAATCAGTTTATCGACGGTCATGCCGGGTCGCCAAGCGGATTCGGGCTTGAGATTGACCAGGGTTTCCGACATTTCCAACGGTGCCGGGTCGGTGGCGGTCAGGGCGCGTCCGGCTTTACCGAACACCGATTCGACTTCGGGAAAGCTTTTTATGATGCGGTCTTGGGTTTGCAGCAATTCGGCGGCTTTGGTCGGTGGCAACCCCGGCAGGGTTAACGGCATGAACAATAAAGTGCCTTCGTTGAGCGTCGGCATAAACTCGCCGCCCAAACGCGAGGCCGGATACCAGGAAACGGCCAGCATCAGCAATGCAAAAGCGAGTGTCAGTTTTTTATACCGCATAACGGCGGCGATAATGGGGCGGTATATCCAGATCAGGAATCGATTGATAGGGTTGCGGTGCTCTGGCAGTATTTTTCCGCGTATAAACAGCCACATCAACACCGGAATCAGCGTTACCGACAGCAACGCCGCTCCTGCCATTGCGAACGTCTTGGTATAAGCCAGAGGATGGAATAGCCGACCTTCTTGAGCTTCCAGCGCAAACACTGGCAGGAAAGAGACCGTGATGATCAACAGGCTGAAAAACAGCGGCGGGCCGACTTCCTTGCAAGCATTCAGCAAACTGTCGAAACGCGGCAGGCGACCGGAATCTCGCTCCAGATGTTTATGGGCGTTCTCGATCATGACGATGGCAGCATCCACCATCGCGCCGATGGCAATGGCAATTCCTCCAAGGCTCATGATGTTGGAATTCATTCCTAGCACTTGCATAACGATAAAGGCAAAAAGGACACCCACAGGGAGCATCAGAATCGCAACCAGGGCGCTCCGTATGTGCAACAGGAATGCCACGCACACCAAGGCAACCACCGCGCTTTCTTCCAGCAAGGTATGGCGCAAATTCTCAATAGCGCGTTGGATCAACTCGGAGCGGTCATAAACCGTTTGTATGTTGACACCGGTTGGTAAGCCAGCGCTGATTTCGTGCAACCGCTCCTTTATATTACTGATGACTTCCAGTGCGTTTTGACCGTAGCGGGCCAGCGCAATACCGGACACCGCCTCGCCTTCACCGTTCCATTCAGTAATGCCACGGCGCTCATCGGGCACCAGCTCCACCCGTGCCACATCGCGCACCAACACCGGGATACCCTTTTCAGCTTTCAAGACTAACCGTTCCAAGTCCGCTTGACCACGCAGATAACCGCGTCCGCGCACCATGTACTCGGTTTCGGCAAGCTCAATCACCCGTCCGCCGACATCGCGGTTGCCGTTACGGATGGCATCGCTCAAGGTATGTAACGGAATGCCGTACGCTTGCAGCTTGTGCGGATCGACAGTGACCTGATACTGTTGTACAAAGCCGCCGATGCTGGCGACCTCGGCCACGCCTTGGGCTTTGGTCAGTTGATAGCGCACGAACCAATCCTGCAGGGTACGCAATTCCGCCAGCGAATAGTCTTTTGCCAATAATGCGTACTGATAAACCCAGCCGACCCCGGTGGCATCCGGCCCCAGTTTAGGCGTTACGTTGGTTGGTAAGCGTCCGGCGGCAAAGTTGAGATATTCCAGTACCCGCGAACGTGCCCAGTAAATATCGGTATCGTCTTCAAAGATGACATACACGAAAGAGGCGCCAAAAAAGGAAAATCCACGCACGACTTTCGAGCGTGGTACGCTCAGCATCGCAGTGGTCAATGGGTAAGTGACCTGATCCTCGACGACTTGCGGTGCTTGTCCAGGATATTCGGTGTAAACGATGACCTGAGCATCGGACAGGTCGGGCAGCGCATCCAGCGGCATTTTGGACAGTGCGTAAATCCCGCCGATTATGATGCCAAGCGTTGCCAGCATCACCAGGAACACGTTACGTAAAGACCAGGCAATGACATGGTTCAACATGGTTATTGCCCTCCGTGTTGGGGTAATGGCGTTGTTTCGGGTGTAGCCTGACTAGCGCCAGCATCGGGGCTATCAAAGCTATCCAAAGCCGACTTGAGGTTACTTTCCGCGTCGATCAGGAAATTAGCGCGGGTCACGACCTCATCACCCGTTTCTAATCCTTCTAATACTTCCCAATATCCGTCAGTCTGTAACCCCAGTTTCACGGCACGTGGCTCGAACTGCCCTGCGCTTCGTTGTAGCAATACGACCTGACGCATACCACTGTCAATAACGGCGGAATCGGGAACCGCCAGATGAGCGTCCTTGCCTCCCTGCGTTGCCAACACAACACTGCCGTACAACCCTGGCTTCAATAAGCCTTCTGAATTAGGCAATTCGATACGCACTTTGACGGTGCGTGTTTCCGTCGCCAATGTCGGATAAATGAAGCCAACCTTGCCGCTGAACAGCTTATCCGGGTAGGCATTGATATGCACCTGAGCGGCTTGGCCTGGATGTACGCCACCTATCTCTTGCTCAAATATCTCCGCAATTAGCCATACCGTGCTCAAATCGGCGATACGAAACAACAATTCGCCGGGCATGAACCGCATGCCTTCCACTGCCGGTTTCTCCATGACCACGCCATTGACCGGCGACAGCAATGGCAGGGTATCCAGCGTTTTTTCCTGATTTTGTAAACGCTTTAACGGTGCCTCGGCAATATCCCAATAATGTAAGCGCTGCAAGGCGTTGTGGGTCAGATGCTCCGCCGTACCGCGAGCCTGGATACTTCCCTGTTGAAGTGCTTGTTGCCCTTGCCGGGCAATCAGATATTCCTCCTGAGCGGTCAGCAGTTCCGGGCTGTAGATTTCCAGCAGTGGCTGACCGCGTTTGACGGCTTGTCCGGTCGCGTTGACATACAAGCGCTGAATCCAGCCTTCAAACTTGGGTGTCACAGCGTGGATGCGCCGTTCATCAACCTGGATGCTGCCAAGCGCACGGATGCTGCGGGTGATCGTTCGCTTGGTCACGATTTCTGTCTTTACGCCCAGTTTTTGGATTTTTTCCGGGCTGATCCTGATTTGCCCGGAGGTCTCCGGTTCACCTTCATAGACAGGCAGGTAATCCATGCCCATTTCATCTTTTTTGGGTACGGGAGAAGTGTCTGCTGCCCCCATTGGATGACGGTAATAGAGAATTTTGCCGGATTGCGGCGACGCTTCCGGCAATCTCTGTGCTTCCGCGTAGACCGGTAGGTAATCCATCCCCATATCGTCCTTGGCGGGTGTAGGCGAAGTCACTTTAGGGTTCATGGGATGGCGGTAATAGAGCAGTTTCCGTTCCGCCACTACCGGAGGCGAATTTAGCGCGACTTGCTGTTGCCCTAACCAGAACCCCAATCCGATACCGAACAGTAATATGACAATAAAGCCAACATACTTAACCATGATCCAGCTCCTCGCCCACTTCGGCAGACAACTCGGCCAAGATTTGCTGGGTGTTGGTCAATGCCTGCCAATATTGGGTTTGATATTGGAAAAAACTCAGTTGTGTACGCAGTAGATCGGTGAAATCGGTCTGGTTCACTTGATAGCCTGCCAGCAAAGAATCCAGTGTTTGCTGCGCTTGCGGGATGATTTCATGTTCGAGCAACGACAGCTTTTCCTTGGCATGTTGATACTCGGCGACTTTAGCGGCTATCTCGGCCTGAATCTTGTGATGCTCGTCCTGCAGGGCATATTGCTCCTGCAAAAGTTCGCTCTTACGTTGGTCAATCGCCTTGGCTTGTTTGCGTCCTGCATAAATGGGCAGGTTCATGCTCAGTTGGACACTGGCAAAATCGCTGCGGGACTGTCCTGACGGGGTGTTCTGCCGCACATCATAAAACGCACCCACAGTAAAATCAGGATAGAACCCTTTTTGGGCAAGATCGACTTTGGACTGCGCAGCATCCAACATCTTACGGTGTTGAGCAAACAGGGGGCGGAGTTTAAAAGCCTTGTCCTGTAAGGCGGATTCGACAATGGCGGGTAACTTAAAATCAGCCTCCGCCGGAATCCGTGCAGGCATTTCCGGTGTGCGATCCAACAAGGCGTTGAGCCTGGCTTCCTGACCGTGGCGCATGCTGGTCAGGTTTAGTTTTTCGTCCTTGAGCTTGGACAGTTCGAGTTGAGCCAAGAGCACATCTTGCTGAGTCCCTTTGCCCACCTTATATTTGGCTTGGGCAATGTCGATGAGGCCCAAGAAAAACTGCTCGGATTCATCTAGCAAGCTCAACGCGCGGTCATAATAGAATAGCCGCCACCAGCCTGTTTTTACTTCCCTAACTAGCCGCAAACGTGCTTCATCGACTGAATCGGCAGCGGCTAAGGCTTCTTGTTCGGCAATCTTTTCCCTCAATGCCAGCTTGCCGGGGAATGGAATCTCCTGGCTTATGCCCACTTCCATCATGGTGAAATCATCTTGCCGCAGGTTGAAACTGTTGGTCGGCAGGTAAAGGGCGCCTAACCTGATCGTCGGATCGGGCAAAGTGCCTTCTTGGGAAGGGATGGCTGCCATCGCCTCGGCCCGTGCCTTGATTTCTCCCAAGCCAGGGTTGCCTAACAACGCTTGTTCTATCGCTTTATCGAGTGTCAGGATGGATTCATCGTCGTGCGTAGGCTGCGTTTCGGCCCGTGCCTCAACCCAAGTCACACGGAATAGTCCGGTAGAAATATGGATAACTAGGCCTGGCGAAAACAGCGCCAACCCGAAAATTACCGCCGTCCACGCCGGACAAGCGCGGCGCAGCGGCGACGGACAAATAACAAAAGACATGGAGTTTTCCTCTCAAATCGGAACAAACAGGCTCCGCAAGTTGCAGAACCGCAATGCGCCGAGCCGATGTGGCTAGGCACGGTTCGATTTTGAGGGGTGGCTAATTCAGCAGGGTGCAGAACCGATAGATGAGCAGGATTCGTCGCCCGGTCGGTGGTGGGTCCGTTTTACAGGGAACCCGTATGGGCAGGTAAAAAATAGATAGGGTGAAAAACGTCCAAATAAGTCCCAAGACCAAAACTGGCAAGTCAGGTTTAGCCAGACGGTTAAAATCGGGGAACGGATGAGTTTGCGAGTCAAGACACGGCTTGAGGGTACAATCCTGCATAGTCTTGGACGTATGCTTAAGTACGCCTGATTCCGAACATCCGGGCATGTGTTCGGGCATTGCCTTTAATGCCGAGGGCATAGGCATGGTGCAAGTTGCCGAAATGGCCAAAGAAATCCAGCTCACTAGCAACATAAATAGCAATGTGTGCAGGTAAGGGCGATTTCTTTTGGAATGCAACGCTGTTGTCACTGTGCAACCCTGGATTGAAGCCTGTTCTTTTATAATCTAGCATACGATAAACCGGACAGCAATCCAATCTATCTTAACGTGGCTTCGTTGTCATTGCATGGGATTGTATGTTGAACCCGGATTGCTCTCCTTTGGGACGGCGCAGGCATATCGGGTGGAGGCGGCGGATGCCAGTCTTTCACCGTACCGTACTTCATGTCACCAGGCACGGGCACACGATGTCCTTTGCTGTACATGCATTGGATATAGTAGGTATCATAGATTGGTTGGCCGTCTTCATCGAAATCGGATTCGTTTAGCGATCTTGCCGTCTGTAAGCTGACAAGCTTCCTGCACATCAGGTCATCGTTTTGGAATTGG
>NZ_AYLO01000009.1 GCF_000496735.2 Methyloglobulus morosus KoM1 | reverse complement strand
TCAGTTAGGGTTGCCCTGGTAGTAGGAAGCCTGCTCAACATAATTAATCAGCCCAAGTTAATCCTTGTCATCTGTTTAATCGACTTGAATGCATTGCATGATGTCAACTACCTGAAAGCGGTTTTGACGTATCTGGTGCCATTTTTTGTATCTTTATATGGAGCTTTATCGATGCCTAGTGCATAAACAATCAAAACCAAACGAGATAGGCATAATTTAAAATAACGCAAACAGGACAACGACATGACACTCCCTACCGAATCCATTGGCAGCATTCCCCGACCACCTAAATTATTGGACGCTATCGAGCAGTTCAGGTTAGGGAAATTATCCCGAGATAAGCTTGACTCTTATTATGACGAGGCACTCAAGGACACTATTATCCGTCTGGAAGCAACTGGCTCACCGGTCATTTCTGACGGCGAACAAACAAAATCAAGTTTCGCCACATATCCGCTAACCAACTTAAGCAATATCGCTGCTGACGGGATTACGATCCCCTTTGAGGACGGTCACACTCGTCAATTACCAAAGCTGACTGCTGGTCCGTTCAAGTATGGCATCCATGCAGGCGCGTATGTTAAGGCAGCAAAGCGATATACCAATAAACCGGTCAAACAAGCCGTTATTTCAGCGTCAGCCCTTAGCTTGCTCTACCCGGGAGAAGGGATTGCAGGCTACTCTCGAGAACAATTTCTGGAGGATTTGATACTAGAAACTGTCGCAGATATTCGCGGTTGTTTAGATGCGGGCGCATATCGTATCCAGATCGATTTTACGGAAGGTCGTTTGTCGGTCAAGCTCGATCCCAGTAAAAAACTGTTGCAAAATTTCATTGATTTAAACAATCGGGTTTTGGATCACTTTGCGCCGGAAGAACGCAAACGGATCGGGGTACATACCTGCCCAGGGGGCGACCATGATTCAACCCATAGCGCCGATGTGGATTATGCCGATTTGATCCCCGATTTGTTTAAATTGGAGGCCTCCAATTTTTATATGCAATTGGCCAGCGAGAAAAACCCTGAACATGTCTTGGGGGTCGTCAAAAATCACCTCAAGCCGGGGCAACGCATTTATGTCGGTGTTATCGACGTGATCAATCCTGATGTGGAAGAACCTGGACAAGTGCGCGACCGTATTTTGCAGGCCGCAGAATATATCCCAGTAGCGCAACTGGGTACGACTGACGATTGCGGGTTTTCCCCTTTTGAAGACGACACTTCGACAGGAAGGGATACTGCATTTGCTAAAATTAAGGCTCGGGTTGTCGGCACTGAACTCGCTTCTAAAATCTTGAAATGCTAAGCTAGGCAAACAGCTATTCGTAGCTCGAACAAGTAATACGGTACTGATGCCGGCATCGATACAATGTTTGATGAGCGTGACTATTTCGACCGCATCTTTCGCCGTTTTTCCGCGCGGAAGGTAACTGCCAACTTGCGGCCAGCGTTCACCTTGGAGGCCGAAGTTCACTCCGCTCAGCACAACCTACATGCCTGTATGTTAAGATATATCCATGCGGCTGAATTTCCAAAATAAAGAATACATTATGCTATTCCTTCCTGCTTATCTTCTCGTACATGGATAACCCAACTCGACTCCAATATCTCGAAGCAATGGGCATCGATGTCTGGATGTCAAGGGCATCTGCGCCTGTTGCTACTAATCCGACGTTCGAGCTAACATCGACATCGGACTATGCTGTCCAGCCGGAGATATTGAGTACGCCTTCGTCAGCTTGGACTGAACTAGAATTCGAAGTCGCCACTTGCGCCAAATGTGGTTTGTGCCAAACCCGCACTCACACCGTGTTCGGCACGGGCAGTAAAACCGCCGAATGGATGGTCATCGGCGAAGCGCCGGGGCAGCATGAGGATGAACAAGGCAAACCGTTTGTCGGCAAGGCGGGGCAACTGCTGACCGAAATGCTGAGGGCAGTTGGGCTGGAGCGGGACGCGGTATTTATCACCAATATCCTCAAGTGCAGGCCGCCGGGTAACCGTGATCCCAAGCCGGATGAAGCGGAAAGTTGCGACGGCTATCTGCGTCGGCAAAGGGAACTGATTAAACCGAAGATAATACTGGCAGTCGGGCGCATTTCTGCACAGACCTTGTTGAAGACCGACGCGCCAATCGGTAAACTGAGGGGGAAAGTGCACAACATGGACGGTACGCCGTTGGTTGTGGTGTACCATCCGGCTTATTTATTGCGGTCATTACTGGAAAAACGCAAGGCATGGCAGGATTTACAATTAGCATTACGAACAGTCAACAATATTAAGGGTTAAACATGCGCGGTTGGATGGACAAAATAAAAAGCGTGTTGGTCTATGATGCCGACAAGGAATTCTATGCCAGAGTATTTCCGGAATCGTTATCCCGGACAGATCTGCTGAGGCTCCGTACTATGACTTACGCCGACTTGCCTGCCGTGATGGACATCGAAAGGGCAAATTATCCGTTCCCCTGGGACGAAGACATCTTTGTCGATTGCTTTAAGGTAGGTTACGGTTGCTGGGTCTGCGAGGAGAACGGCAAAATCCTGGGCTACTGCATTATGACGATGGGCGTGGGCGAAGCGCATATCTTGAATATTTCCGTCGCCCCCGACGAGCAAGGCCAGGGTGTAGGCCGAAGGATCATGGAAATCCTTGTCGAGATTGCCAAAGGCGAAGCCGAAACCATGTTCCTGGAAGTCAGGCCATCCAACCCTGGGGCAATTGCGCTGTACCAGAAATTGGGGTTTAACGAAATCGGCGTTAGGAAAGGTTACTATCCTGCAGAAAAGGGTAGGGAAGACGCCATTATGTTTGCGTTGGAGTTGATTTAATAGGGTTCTCGCTCCACCTTTTTGAGGCCCAAGAAAGTAACCGAAAGACTGCTGTATTGTCGACCCGAATTCGCCATTTTTAATTTTTTGACACCGGTAAAATAGTCGCCCCTACTTCCAGTGCGTGCGCGAACTGAGTTTGGTTTTTGTCAGATCCCCGGTGCTTCAGAAAAATGATTTTGCCCGGATTTTACGGGCATCCAGTTAATCGATTTTAGTTTCAAACTATTCTGGGCTAAGTTAGCCCGATTTTGAGCGAAGTCGTTTGCCCAGATACCTCCTTGCACTCCACTACAAGGGGGAGATGGTACGGCATTCCGGTAAGCGGCGCAAGTTCCCCTTTCCTTATGTGTTTTCGCCATTGATGGCGGTCGTCCATGCCGTAACGACCACGTTAAATCACAAGCAAAAAACAAAAATTCCCCCTGTAGCAAATTGCTGTTATCTTGATAAATAACTACAAATGTTTGTCAACAGCACCAAAATCCTATTAAAACGAATGAACGCACAGCCAAAATTAAATTCCCTCGATCACCTCATATTTGACAACCGCTTTGTTAGCGAGTTGCCGGGCGATAAGGAAACCCGTAATTATCCTCGGCAAGTGTTTGGTGCTTGTTATTCGCGCGTATCCCCAACTAAGGTTACGAGGCCAACAACAGTGGCTTATTCAAAAGAGGTCGCAAGCTTATTGGATTTGTCGGAACAGGTATGCGAATCCAATGCGTTTGCTCAGGTATTTGCCGGTAATCGGCTGACTCAAGGCATGAAACCATACGCCTCTTGCTACGGAGGCCACCAGTTTGGGGTTTGGGCTGGGCAATTGGGCGATGGCCGGGCGATTAATTTGGGAGATGTCATCAATCAACAAGGTGAACGCTGGGCATTGCAATTGAAAGGCGCAGGGCTTACGCCTTATTCCAGGACATCTGATGGACTGGCAGTGTTGCGTTCTTCCGTACGTGAGTTCCTGTGCAGCGAAGCGATGTTCCATTTGGGTGTGCCGACCACGCGGGCGTTAAGCCTGGTGACAACGGGTGAGCAGGTCATCCGGGACATGTTCTATAACGGCAACCCGAAAGCCGAACCGGGAGCTGTCGTTTGCCGGGTTGCACCGTCGTTTATTCGGTTTGGAAGCTTTCAAATCCATGCGGCTCGCGGCGAGTTGGACTTGTTGAAAAACTTGGTCAATTATACGATTTGTATTCACTTTCCGCATCTGGGGAATCCTTCAACAGATACCTATCTGGCCTGGTTTGAGGAAATTTGCCGGACTACCGCAGAGATGATCGTGCATTGGCAACGGGTAGGATTTGTACATGGGGTGATGAATACCGACAATATGTCTATCCACGGCCTAACCATCGATTACGGACCTTACGGCTGGTTGGAAAATTACGACCCCGACTGGACACCCAATACCACGGATAGGGCAGAGCGGCGTTATCGCTACAGTAACCAACCTGCTTGCGCATTTTGGAACCTGGGACAGTTAGCCAACGCCGTATATCCGCTGATTGGCGAGGTAGAACCTTTGCAACAGGCATTGGACATCTTCACGCAAGTTTTTGGCGAACAATGGCAGCTGATGATGGGCAACAAACTCGGCTTAAGCCGTTTTGAACCGGGCCAGGATGATGCGTTGTTTGCCGACCTATTGGCTTTGCTGCAATCGGTTGAAACCGACATGACCATTTTCTTCCGCCAACTTGCCGATGTTGATTTGGGCAAGGGTAACCTTGAAAACGTGGATGTTGAGTCGTTAATTACACCGCTTATTGATGCTTATTATGTTCCTGGGCAGCTTACGCCCGATTATATTTCCCGTTTGGTCGATTGGCTAAAGCACTACAGCCAACGATTAATCCAAGAAAATATCCCGCACGACATCAGGCGCGGACAGATGAACTGCGTCAACCCGAAATATGTATTGCGCAATTACATGGCGCAACTTGCCATAGATAAGGCCGAGCAGGGCGATTTTTCTTTAATCGCCGAATTACTGGAACTGTTGCGTCATCCCTACCATGAACAGCCTGGAAAAGGACAGTTTGCGGCAAAACGCCCGGATTGGGCGCGGCAACGGGCGGGTTGTTCGATGCTTTCTTGTAGCTCTTGAGTCATGCCCGCTGAAATATTGCACGTTCTTGTGTTAAAAAGCATA
This sequence comes from Methyloglobulus morosus KoM1, assembly GCF_000496735.2. Classification (GTDB taxonomy): domain Bacteria; phylum Pseudomonadota; class Gammaproteobacteria; order Methylococcales; family Methylomonadaceae; genus Methyloglobulus; species Methyloglobulus morosus. Next base: position 58,530 of record NZ_AYLO01000009.1, on the reverse strand, counting down.
CCCACTAGGCTTAATTGACGCCTATTCCATCATAAGGAATATATGCCTACCCTGAATGTTCAACATTGTTTTAAAAAACAGCTTGCTGAGCAAGTTTTGTAATGTTGACTATAATTTATATTGTCGATTTATAGCAATAGATGACTTCAGGTAACTATAAACATGGGATTTTAAATTGCAGAAGCCTGGGAATAAGAAACTGGTTGCATACCATATTCTTGCTATCCTTTTTTGCTTTGCTGCGAATTTACCCATCGTCACCGCCACAGAGGTAGTCGTCAATAAGTCAGTGCCTGCTGCGGATTATTCCAAGGTGGACATTCGCGCTATCTTCACGATGCAAAAAAGATTTTGGCTCAACAATAAACAAATCAAAGTTTACACATTATCTGACAGCAGCCCGTTGCATAAAGATTTTGTCAAAAACATACTTAATATGTTTCCCCACCAAATCAGGATGGTTTGGGACAGGATGACTTTTTCCGGAACGGGTATTGCGCCGATTGAGTTAGACTCAGAACAGGAAATGATGGACAAAATTGCTAACACGCCCGATTCCATCGGCTATTTGAGCCAAAAGCCTAATAATGAAAATATCCGTTCATTTGAATTTCATTAAGCGGACTTTACCGTGGCAAGAACCGTTAGCTCCCTTGTGTGAAGACAAGGGATGCCGCTTGGAATTCGTATGCGGGATAATACAACCTTTACTGTGCGTCATGACTGTTGTTTCATACAACGTGGCGGCCTATGCTGAATCCCGTTTAATTCCAGAAGAGATTCAGTTCCATGGGTTTATGACGCAAGGTTTTTTTCATTCCTCCAACAACAACGTTTACGGACAAAGTGACGATGGGATTAGTCCAGGATTAACTGAAATCGGCCTAAATATGAACTACCAACCCTTAGACAGGCTACGTTTTGCCGCGCAAGGCCTGTATCGGCGGGCCGGTGATGTCGACACAGGCAGCGTAAGGTTGGATTATGGGTTGGCCGACCTGACACTATTTGACTATGACAGCGGCAAAATAGGGCTACGTGGTGGACGAATCAAAATCCCGTTCGGTCTTTACAACGAGACGCGGGATGTCGCTTTTACGCACCCTACCATATTGCTTCCCCAAGGCATTTATTTTGACCGGTCACGATCGCTGCTCCTGTCTGCCGATGGCGGTTCGTTTTATGCGGAGCAACGCACTGATTTTGGAGATTTTAATTTCAAATTCAATGTCGGGATGCCGCCGCACGATTTCGATGAAATCAAAACCGTCGTATTGGGTACGCGAGACGCGCATGGCCGATTCAAAACGACACCAGCCATTGCTACCCAGCTCAAATATGAGCTAAACGGCGGTGAAGTTGTGTTTGCCGTCAGTTACATGAATTTGGACTTTAGCTATGACCCCGCACGGGGGGAAAGGCTGCGGCAAAGCGAATCCAATATTCAACCGTTATTATTTTCTGCACAATACAACGGAGAAAAATTTACCCTGACAGGTGAATATGAGTACAGTTGGAACACGTTTGGGAACTTTGCGCCCCGAGGGAAATTCGTTACCGAAAGTTGGTATGTTGAGGGCAGTTACCGTATTTTACCCAAGCTGCAAGCGACAGTCCGTTATGACACCATTTCAATGGATAAAGACGACAAGAATGGCGATGGGGCGGTAGCCTTAGGTTTCCCAAGGCATGTAGCCTTTGCACAGGACTGGGTGTTTGGCTTGCGTTGGGATATCACGCCCGCCTGGATGGTCAGGGCAGATTATTCGCGTGTCCATGGCACGGCTTGGTTGCCGCAGGCCGATAATCCCGACCCCAACAAAACCAAACAGGATTGGGATCTGTATGGTTTGCAATTGTCCTTTAAGTTTTAGGCGAACATGGGAAGCAATAGCTTATTTTTCAGCTTAAGATGGAAACTAGCCATCCTGTTTGGCATTATTTTCCTGATATTGCAAAGTGTGTTTGCTTTTGTTGCGTATTTTAACGCCCAGGATAATTTTGAAAAAGACCGAAAAAATATCCAGGCAAACCATTACAACATTGCAAATACCTTAACAAAAGACTCATTTTTGGTGCTGGAACAATTCGCCGAACTGGTTTCGGTGGTCAATGATACGTCGCAGCAGTCCTCAAAAGTGCAGCAACACACGGTTTCATCGCTCAATGAAAACTGGTCACGCTGGCAGCTAATCTGGGATATTGAAAATATTGCTTTCTTTGATAAACAAAGTGTATTGGTCAAGTCATGGGGAACCCGATTGATTGATCCAGATGAAAAGGTACGCCAAGTCTTGCTCAAAGAATTACCGGAACATCAAGTATTTTGCCCGGACAACTGTTACCAGCAAGCGATTATCCCGGTGATGGGGAAGTCCGATATTACTGGCGTGTTCAGCGTGATCCGTTCCTTTTCTGATGTCATCATCAAGTATCGTGACGCGACAACTTCCGATATTGGCATTTTGATTGTCGATAATACGGCGATTGATAAGGCAGGGAAGCCATCCAATAGCCGTTGGAAATACAAGTTGTCGGGTATGACCAAGCCTGAGAAAAATTCACCTGTTTTCGAATTTATTTCCCAGCACTACACAATTGATGAGTTTTTCAATACCAGTAAAAGGATCGGGTTTAATAATGCGCTTTATGAAATACGGGTGCTGCCCATTCAAGAATCAAAGGGTAACGATAAGCCGCCGTTTTTCTTTTTCATCGATGATATTACCAAGGATATCGACCATCTTAACGATGACCTTAAGCATATTTGGATATACAGCTTTTTGGGCTTATTGGCTTCCTTATTGTTAATCCTACTGGCGCTGCATGTTTCCTTGCGGCCCATTACCCGGCTGTCAAAGGCGTTACCGTTGCTCTCCAAAAATGATTTTGGCCAGTTCAGGGAACAAATAACCGTAAAAGATAGCACTAGCCTGGGTTATGACGAGATGGACAAGTTGAGTTTTACCGCCTTAAATCTGGCTGACCAGCTTGAACACCTTGAACAGGAAATGCGTGGACAAACGTTCAGTTTGATGGAAAAAAGCCAGGAGTTGGCTAAGGAACGTGACTTTATCAAACAATTGGTCGAATTGGCCCCTATCATCGTTATTATCCAAAAGCTGAACGGAATTATTTTAACGATCAATCATGCGGGTGTTGAAGGTTTGGGGACAGACAGCGGTAGCATCATCGGTAAAGTCTTTGATGTGTTCCTGTCGGACGCCGATCAAGAGCACCTCAAAAAATTAAATCGCTTAAGGTCCGGCCAATTCGGCGATCAAATCCAACTCGATGGCGTACTGAAGACAGAGAGCGGTAAGCTTCACGACGTTTCCTGGCTGCATAAGCTATTGCCCTCCAAGCAACAGGGTGATGATCCGGTGATATTAACATTGGGACTGGACATTAGTGAACGTAAGATTGCGGAAGCCCGGAATATCCGAATGGCGTATTACGATTACCTGACCGGATTGGGTAACCGTCGGAAATTTCAAGAAGAATTCACCCAGAAATTGGCATCAGCCGAGCGTTATGGCTATCAGCTTGCGTTGTTTTATCTTGACCTGGATCGGTTTAAGGAAATTAATGACAGCAGTGGCCATGATGCGGGCGATAACTTCCTTAAGCTGGTTGCCAGCGCCTTGAAGGAAGCTATACGCTCAACGGATTTGTTATGCCGCTTAGGCGGGGATGAGTTTACCTTGTTGATGCCGCATGCCGACATGACGGGTGTAGACCATATCGCAAAAAAAATAAACAATGTGCTTAAAGAGTTGGTGTTTGTGTGTGATGACAGAAATTACACCGCCAGCACCAGCATAGGCGTTGCGATTTTTCCATTGCACGGATCTACAGTCAACGAATTGATGGCTCATGCCGACCTAGCAATGTATAAGGCTAAGGAACTGGGTCGTGGGCAGCACCATCTGTTCAATCCGGATTATGATTACCGTAGCAAGTTAAACCAAACGGTACAGTGGCGCAATATTCTTGAAGACGCGATTGCCAACGATAGGTTTGTCTTGTTTTATCAACCTATCCTTACCATCAAGTCGAACAATATCAGCCATTTTGAATGCTTAGTCCGTCTTCAACAGGAAGACGGCAAAATGTTGATGCCTAGCGATTTTGTGTTTCGGGCGGAAGAGCTAGGTTTGATCGGCAAAATTGACAGGATCGTTTTACAAAAAGCGGTGGAACAGCATCTTGAATTTAACCGCCAGGGCAAAATGCACAAGCTCAGTGTGAATGTTTCCAAGCGGTCGTTTGAAGATCCGGCCATTTTTGACTATTTCGCCCAGTTATTTAGCAACCCCGATGTTGACCAGAAACGGATCATTTTTGAAATAACAGATACCGCAGCCGTGTCCAATTACCAATCAACCAATGTGTTGATTAATAAAATCAGTAGTTTGGGTTGTGTGTTGGCACTGAACGATTTCGGGGTTGAATACCCATCGCTGCATTATTTAAAGAATGCACCGGTCGATTATGTGAAAATCGATGGTTCGCTTATCAGGCAACTTGACAAAAATGATGACGACAGGGTTTTTGTCAAGGCTTTAATCGATCTAGCGCAAGCTTTCGGCAAAAAGACGGTGGCTGAATTTGTTGAAAGTGAAGATACGCTGACGATCCTAAAAGGATTTGGTATCGACTACGTACAGGGGTATCACATTGGGAAACCTAAGGCAATGGAATAATAATCCCAGTCGTTTCCTTAAAATGCAAGCGTCACTAGTGGATTGATAGCCCCAACCTACTGTGCCAAGAAGTTATGGGCTGTATTTACTTGAATTTCAGGCCTGGACAAGCCATTTTTAGGATCAGATAGAGGTATGCCAGAAAGGGTTAATGCGGTTAGTATCTCGTCGACTGTCGCACTTGGTTTTTGCGCTTTTAGTGTTGCCCAGGCGCCGCTGACAAACGCCGCAGACAAGGAAGTGCCCGACGCCACAATTTGAAAGCCGGCAGGCACGACCCCGGGCATGATTATTCCAATATCTTTTCCCGGGGCAAGCAAAGAGAGCAGGGGGGAACTGTTGGAGAAGGGCAAGACTGCATCGTTTAGGTCTGAAGCGCCGACACTTATCACGCCAGGCACGCAGGCGGGTGAGTCCAATTCGTTATTGTGTCCCTCATTCCCGCTCGCCGCTACGGTCGCAATTTTTGCGGCCCTAAGTTTTGCGATGCTGGAACCCATCGGGCTGGTTACGCATTCATGGGTTGAGGCCTGTCCGCCTATGCTGACATTTATGGCGGCGATGCGGAAGGAACGGCGCTTCCGGTAGACAAAGTCCAGGCCTCGAAGCAGGTCGCTGTCGAAAAAAACGCTGCAACTTTTGGCAGGGGCGCAAATACGCCTGTTTCTGATAATTGAATCTGCCTTCACGGCAATAATAGAGGCATTGGGTGCAACACCGGAACTCGCAAAGCCAGGGGCTAAACTATTTCCCGCTGCAAGTGCGGCTATGAAAGTGCCGTGAGTACAAGAAAAATCTAGGAATTTGCACTTTACGTTGGCGGCTCCTGATCCAAAATCACTCGTTTGGCCGTTGCGGCAAGTGGGGGTTATTTTCCGCCGTGGATTACGTGTGGAGAAACACGATTCCGCCAATACTTTCCCTCGAAGGTAAGGGTGTCGCTTGTTCACGCCATTATCGAGGACGGCAATCGTTTGGCCAGCCCCCGTGAAGCCTAGTCCCCAAGCCACATCTGCACCAATCTTGTTGATGCTAAGTTCATGAGAAAGGGGAAGATTTATTTTATCCCGTAATATCTGTGCGACATGTGGGGAAGCATGCAAGCGCTGCAATTCGTTTTCATCGGCAGTCATGGCGAGAAACGGTAGGTGTTGATAGCGCTTGATTGATTTAGTTCGGTGGATTGGTATATCTTTCAACAATGCGTTTTGTTGATTTTCGATCAGTCTTTGTTGGCCGTCTTCTTGAGTTTCGCCTTGATGCAAAGCCTCGGTATCAGGGATTCCTTTTAGCACGACCAGGACTTGGGCACTGCCTTCCGCGATTGCCTTGTCGACCAGACGGTTATAGTCGTTATGGCTGTTTATCGTGAAAAATTGTGGGGCCATAGCTGTAATCTCTTCCCGGCTAGGCGGGGTTGCCCAAAGTACAGTCGGCCACAGCAAGAGGGCTACAACTAAGCTGCTATCGCAGGGGCGCAGTTTCATGGCAAATACAGTCGCATAACCACACGGTGTCACTTGACAAATGAACAGCAATAGTCCGTTGGTGCATTTATTTTCACCGTAAATTTGGCATTGGCCGGCACGTTAAACGTTTCACCGCCCTTGATAGCTTGCCATTGGTCGGAATCGGGCAGCAGGACTTCCAGGTCGCCATCGAGTATTTCCATGATTTCCTTATCGGCTGTGTTGAAGGTGTATTCGCCCGGCAGCATAAATCCCAGTGTTTTCATGGAGCCATCGGTAAACTTGAGGGTACGGCTGGTGACGTTGCCGCCAAAATAGACATTGGCTTTTTTGACGACGGATACATTAATGAATTCAGGCATGAGTTTCCTTGGTACGGTAACGGGGCAATAAACATCATACCAGATTCTTATTGCCCGTTCTTTGGCTTATTTTACGAATAACTAAGAGCTTGGGTGCTGATCGGATTAGGATTTATTATAAACAGCAAGTGCAAAGCACTGTCACTGCAACCCATAAAAACATGACCCATTAGCAAAAGGCAACACATTGACTGACCGTATCGATAAGGAAACCCGTTCACGGATTATGTCGGCTGTCCGTAGTTATGGGACACGCCCCGAAAAACTGGTGCGTTCTGCGTTGCATCGGCAAGGATTTCGTTTTAGGTTACACATCAAGCAACTGCCCGGCACACCCGATTTGGCGTTACGTAAGTACAAAGCGGTTGTTTTCATTAACGGTTGCTTCTGGCATCAACACCAAAACTGCAAGCATTCCCATATACCGCAAACCCGCAGCGAATTTTGGCAAAAAAAATTTACCCGTAATATGTTACGCGACCAGAAAGTCATCTATCAACTAAAAATGTTGGGTTGGCGCACTGCGATTATTTGGGAGTGCGGCCTCAATAAAATACAGTATGAAGATACGGTCAAACGATTGGTGCTGTGGCTTAGATGGCGAGGGGAATACTTAGAGATCCCGGTTTATGATGAATTTAACGAGCAGTGACCATCCGACATCTTGTGGAAATGACAGGCTGGCGTTTTGGGATATACTGTCAACTTCCTGAGTTATTTAACCGAGGTCGCAGGCGATGAATGCATTAAGCGCAAAAACCATTGAATTTATTGGCCACCCTAAAAAAATGTTGATAAATGGCCGATGGGAGCCTTCAGTGTCAGGTAAGACTTTTCCTGTGACAAATCCCGCAACGGGTGAAATCATAGCCCATGCCGCTGAAGGTGACAAAGCGGATATTGATAAGGCCGTGAAGGCTGCGCGAGCTGCGTTGGAGGGCAAGGGTTGGTCGACGATGACACCTTCGGAAAGGGGCAAGCTGGTGTGGCGAATCGGCGACCTGATCCTGAAGTATGCGGATGAATTGGCGGAACTGGAAGCCTTGGATAACGGTAAGCCCTTCACGGTTGCCCGTGCCGCCGATGTTGCGCTGGCGGCGGATATTTTTCATTACATGGCGGGCTGGGCGACTAAATTGCACGGCTTGACCATCCCTATCTCGGTGTCAGGCGGTGACTTTCACTCCTACACGCGACTTGAACCCGTTGGCGTAGTCGGGCAAATCATTCCATGGAATTTCCCCTTGTTAATGGCGGCCTGGAAACTGTCCCCCGCTTTGACGACGGGTTGTACGGTTGTGTTGAAAGTGGCCGAAGAAACACCCTTGTCTGCAATACGGTTGGGTGAGATTTTGCAGGAAGCGGGTTTGCCGGACGGCGTAGTCAATATTATCACCGGTTTTGGCGAAACCGCAGGTGCGGCTTTGGCGGCGCATCCGATGGTCGACAAGATCGCGTTTACGGGATCGACCGAGGTCGGCAGGTTGATTGTCAATGCGGCATCGGGCAACCTTAAGAAGGTGACGCTGGAATTGGGCGGCAAATCGCCCAATATTGTCCTAAAAGATGCGGATTTGGATGTTGCCATCCCTGGCGCAGCTAACGCTATCTTTTTTAATCACGGTCAATGTTGTGTGGCAGGTTCGCGGCTTTACGTAGAGCACGAAATTTTCGATGAAGTTGCGGAAGGCATTGCCGACTTGGCTAATCAAATAAAATTAGGCAATGGCTTAGATTCACAAACCGAAATGGGGCCTTTGGTTTCAAGTGCCCAACTTAATCGTGTGTGCGGCTATTTGGATTCGGGTTATCAGGAAGGCGCAAAAGCGTTATGCGGCGGCAAAAAACGGGAGGGGGCAGGTTATTTTGTTGAACCGACCGTGCTGGTCGATGCCTCGCAGCAGATGAAAATTGTGCGGGAGGAAATCTTCGGCCCCGTTGTCGTCGCCATGCCGTTTAAGGAAGTCGATGATCAGCTGATCCAACAAGCGAACGATTCAATTTACGGCTTAGCGGCAGGGGTGTGGACGCGCGACGTCAGCAAAGCCCATAAAATGGCCCATCAATTAAAAGCCGGGACGGTGTGGGTCAATTGTTATAATGTGTTTGACGCTGCGCTTCCTTTCGGCGGTTACAAACAATCAGGCTGGGGGCGCGAGATGGGTGCTGCGGTGCTGGCGCATTATACGGAAAGCAAGGCAATAACTATTAACATTGGTTAATACGGCCTATTTTCAACTCCACCCAACCAACGAGTTAAGGCTCAATATTGACTGAGTGCCAATCCGCAAATGAGTGACCCCATTATATACGTACTAGATTTTGACGGTGTTATCTGCGAAAGCGTGAAAGAAACGGCGATTACAGGATGGAACGCGGCAAGTAGTATCTGGGGTGATATGCCCCGTACCGTGCCTCAAGAAAAGATCGAGCAGTTTAGGTTGGTACGGCCAATTATAGAAACAGGTTATGAAGCCATATTGACCATGCGTTTGCTTTACCTGGAAGAAACCATCGAAGCCATTTACAACAACTATAGCGAAAAATTCAAGGTATTGATTGATGATGCCAATTTGACAGTTGGCGGGTTAAAACAATTGTTTGGCGACACCCGCGATGCTTGGATTAAAAACGATGCCAATGATTGGATAAACATGAATCCCTTATACGATGGCATTGTGGCAAAGTTGAAAGCGCTTGGTCAGCATTGTCCCTGGTATATCGTGACCACAAAACATGAGCGCTTCGTCAAATTAATCTTGCACGCCAATGGTATCGAATTGGCGGAAGATCAACTTTATGGGTTAGATCGAAACATGAGCAAGACGGAAGCGATTAAAGAGTTATTGAAATCCCATCCTGGCGAAACCCTCTATTTTGTTGAGGATCGCCTACCGACGTTGTTAAACATTATCAGGAATGGCGAAATCCCCGATGTTAAACTGATCTTTGCGTCATGGGGTTATAACAGGCCAGGAGATAAAGAATTGGCAAAACAATATGACGTAACTGTGCAAAATCTTGAAACATTCTTGGCTCCCTTTATGGCTTAATGAAAGTTGGCACCGCTAAAAACCAGTCACTGCCCGATTAGGTTTGGACCACACAGCCCCGACTGATCTGTGCAACTGGATAGTTTGGGTTAGGATTTTAAAATGCGGATTAGTTGGCGTTCTCACTTGGCATCAGATGATCGGCCTTCCTTAGCATATCGATCAATTCAATGGCAGGGATAGGTTTGCTTAACAGGTAGCCCTGAATTTCGTCACAGGCATATTGAGCCAGTAAATCGTACTGATTTTGTTCCTCAACGCCTTCCGCCACGACGATCATGCCCATTGAATGGGCCATACTGATCAATGCCTTGACAATCTGTTTGTCATTATTGTCATTACAAATATCCTTAATAAATATCCGATCGATCTTCAAGGTATTGATAGGGAGATTTTTCAAATAGCCCAACGATGAATAACCCGTACCAAAGTCATCAATCGTGATGGCAATCCCCCTGCTGTTCAATCGTTTCAATGAAGCCAGTGCAACATCAAAATTATTCATCAATGTCGATTCGGTAACTTCTAATTCAAGTAGGCGTGGCGGAATGCCTGTATCGGCCAACGTTTGAAAAATTTTGGTTACAAAATCATCTTGCCTTAGCTGTACCGCCGATAAATTCACCGCAACCCTGCAATCGGATAGCATTGATTTTTCCCATTCTTTGATCTGTAGGCAGGCTTTTTTAATGACCCAATCGCCTATTGCCACTATCATCCCACGTTGTTCGGCAAAATCTATAAATTCAAAAGGCGACAATAAACCTCTCGTTGGGTGTTGCCAGCGGATGAGGGCTTCAACGCCAATAATGGACCTTTTCTTAATATCCATTTTAGGTTGGTAGAGTAATACCCATTCCTCGTTTTGAATGGCGCGCCGTAATTCCTTATCCAAATTCACATGCTTAATCGACAGTTGTTGCATGTGTTCATCAAAAAATTGATAATTCGTTTCCGAATGCATTTGTTTACTGTATTTCTTTGCAATCATGGCATTGTTGATTAAGTTATCAACCGTATTTGCATCCGAAGGGTATAAACTGACACCAACATGGCTCATTGCGTAGACACTGTTGCCATCGATATCGATAGGTTCGGACAATGACTCCAACAAACGATTAACTATCCAGGTGACTGCCTCTTTTGTGCCTAACTCAGTCAGCAACACCGCAAATTCATCGCCCCCGAAGCGGGAGACTGTTAAGCGCGAAATACCGTCGTATTTTCTAAAAGTCGCTTTTAATCGCTCAGCCATTTCCACGAGTAATTTATCGCCTGCGCTACGCCCCAAAGTCGTATTGGTTTGGCTTAGCATGCCAATATCGATAACCAGTACGGCGGCTAATTGGTCATATCGATTTCCGCGTTCAATCACCTGATTGATTCGGTCATAAAACAATACTTGGTTGGGTAATCCGGTAACCGCATCATAGTGTCGCGTGTACTCAAGTTCAGCAGAAAATTTAGAGGCAATACTCTCGAGCTGTAAAACCCGTAGCTTCAAGTTCGACATACTGTCAGTTTCTATTTGATCGTCGACGGTTGTGGCGCTATCTTGTTTGTTTTCTTCAACAACATTATCTTGACCAACGACTTCGTTTACGGTTTCGTTTTTGGGTTGCCAGCAAATAACTCGATTTCTACCCGATTCCTTGGCGGTATAAAGCGCTTCATCGGCAAAGTTATTCAATTCGCTTGGACCTGCTGGATTATCTTTCAAGCTTGCAACACCAAAACTCGCAGTAACCCTTGGCCCTGATTCGAATCGATTAGTTGATTCATCCTTAAGGCGCAAACGGATCCGTTCTGCCACGGTTGCCGCTTCATCAACCGTAATGCCCGGAAGTACTACACAAAACTCCTCCCCACCGTAGCGGGCAACCAAATCTACTTTTCGGGTATTAGAATGCAGGAGCTCTGCAAGCAATTTAATGACTTCATCCCCCTTCGCATGGCCGTAATTGTCATTAACTGCTTTAAAATGGTCAATGTCCGCCATAAAGCAAGATAGTTCTGTCCTGTTTTGCTGAGCATCCTTGAAAGCTTTATCAAATTGTTCGTTAAAGGCGCGCCTATTTAAACAACCGGTTAATGAATCTCTAGTCGCTAAATAATTTAATTCTTTATTTTGTTGTTGAACTTGCGCTTGCGATTCTTCTAGGCGAAGTACCATTGTTTGGAGAGCCGTATTTCGTTCTTCCAACTCGGTGATATCATCCAAAGTAATCAAGACACCGTGGGTCTCGGCGTTTGCGCCTTGAATCGGGGATGCGTTGATGACGAATTTAAAAACCTTATTGTCAGAAGACGTTAATTTTAGTTGCGTACCGATATAACTCTTACCAGACGCTAGCACTTTTTGCCAAGGGAACGGATGCCCAGAAAAGTCCGCATTAGTCGTTTTCCACTGTAAGGTTGACAGTTTGACACCCATTAATGACGTCAATGGCAGCGATAATTTTTCGGTAACCGATTTGTTTGCCAGCACTATTTGTTCATGGTCGTCGAGGACAATAATCCCTTCGGTTAAGGTATCGAACGCGGTATTGACCCGTTCTGGAATTACGGCGGAAGGATCCAATAATTTTAGCGTCCTAAGCATAAAAACCAGATACACAAAGAATCCGATGAGCAAAATAAAACCGCTCATTTTGAAGGTCGAACTTTGATAGAAGTCAGAAACTGACTCACCTTGCAGCGGTAAGAACTTTAACTCAATGTCCCCCCAAGGTTCACCGTTTTGAAGTATGGGAACTATTAGGTGTGTCGATGAAGATTTGCCTCTATCATAATTGCCCCATCCATTTGAATGATCTCCTATTTGGAATATGAGCTGACCGTTTTTTAGGCGTATGCCTGCAGATTCAATTTCAGGCGTTCGTTTAACCACGTAACCAAGCATTTTTTGAATACTCTTGGTATCTTGATTGGGCGCGAATATTGAAAACTGGATAGCTAGCGCCTCACTCAATTGTTTGCGCGAGTTTAAAAGGAATTTAGATTCGTCCGGGGTAAACCCCAATAACTCGGCTATCAAAAACAAACAGGCAGTCAGCAAAACTAAGGCAAAGCTGATACGTATTGCAGGCAATAGAATTCCAGCGGGTTTTATTAGATTAGCCATAGCTTAAAATATACAGGATTGTAGTGAGGGCATCAAAAAGTCGTTTTATTAATCCTAAAATATAAATACTTTAGTACATTTTTCTATGATCATTAGCCTTCGTTATTTTAAGCATGAAGTAAGCAATAGTTATTTTTAAACGCAAACCAACAAGCAGCCTGCTGACTTTAGTTTTATCTTGGGTAAGGCACAGTAATGAAGGGAGTTGCGGCTTTTCAATGGGGCAGGTAAAAGCCGCCAAGGATGGAATGACAGCATGCCCCACGTCAGTCCATAATTTCAGCGGACAAGACTTAACGGAGGCTTGTTTCAACGAAACCGATCTGGGATCTTCAATGCTCTAGAAGGGCCTAACGAGATTTATAATTCTAGTTTATGAGACCAAAGCCCTTAAGACATCGGTGCGGCTAATAATGCCAACCATTTTGGCATGGTCAAAAACAGGAAAGCTTCTTACTGCAGAGTTCTGGAAGGTTTCCGCTAAATTGACAATGCTGGAGTTGGCATCGACACTGATAATCTCTTTTGACATAAAATCCCCTACTTTTCCAGACATGCCCTGGTCATAGACGCTGGCCAAAACGACACGCATGCCATCTTTTTCTGAAAACATTCCAATCAATTTCCCTTCTTCATCAATGACTGGGGCGCAGGTTATTTTATTTTCCAGCAATTTTTTGATGGCATCAAACACATTGGTTTGCTTAGAGAGCGAAACCAGCCGTTTGGTCATATAATCAGCAACAGTTATTTTCGACAACATCATCAACTCCTTCGGCTATTATTGTAATTGGGTTGACCGCGGATTTTTATAGGCTTAATCCACTTAGGTTTTCTATTGAATTAAGAATCTTTTTACTCTTATAAACGCTAGTTTGCAATAGTTACTAAACAGAATGTTTGGCACGGGTTTTAATTAAAAAAATGGCAGCTCCTTGAAACCAGCCACTTGAGAAAAATAAATTTTAGGCCGCAATTACCGCCCATTTTGACCTGTAAGGCAGGTTCGTTACCACACGACTGGCATTGCCTTAAAAAATGTTTGCCGTGTCTGTCAAAAAATGTCATAGATCCTATGAGTTTTGCTTAAAACCGAATTCAACATTTGCGGCATAGTCTTAGTTAATAGTAATTCACCGGTTTATTGCTGGTGATCCCCTCGATAAATTAGGTAGGGATTTTATCCGCAATAGATTTACAAAAACCAAGCTAGAATAACAATTAACTCGCATGTAATCCTTTTCCCTATGCCCGACTTTAACCCCTCTTACGGATTTGGCCTGGAGCAATTGCTGCAAATTGCCCCCCCACCACAGCCTGAGGGTTTCACGGCATTCTGGCAGTCACGCTATCTGAGTGCAATGAAATTAGATCCACGTCAATGCCTTAACCCATGCGGCAGCTTTCATCCTGACTACGACTGTTACGACTTGCGCTACCGCTCCACGGATGATTTCGAGATCGGCGGTTGGGTCTTGATTCCCAAACATTCGACAGTGAGGCGAGGGGTAATCGTAGGGCATGGTTACGGCGGACGGGAAGGCCCGGATTTCGACCTTCCAATTCCCGGTGCGGCTTTCTTATTCCCCTGTTTTCGCGGCTTATCGAGAAGTAAGTGCTGGCCGATTTCAGATAATCCCAATTATCATGTGTTGCACGATATCGACAAGCGAGACCATTATATCCTTGGTGGATGTGTTGAAGACTTGTGGCTGGCGGTATCCGCCCTGCTTCGGTTGTTCCCCGAAACAGCAGGCCATCTGGGCTATCTTGGCATCAGCTTCGGCGGCGGTATCGGCGCATTGGCGTTGCCTTGGGAACGACGCATTCAGCGTGCCCATTTTAACGTGCCCAGTTTTGGCAATCAGCCGCTACGCCTTCAACTGCCAACTTGGGGCAGCGCGAAGGCAGTCCAGGATTACCAGAGAGAGCATGGTAATATTCTCGCAACATTGCAATATTATGATGCCGCTGTTGCCGCCCAGCACATTCAAGTTCCAGTGCATGTGGCAGCGGCACTGGAAGATCCGATGGTAACCCCGCCAGGCCAGTTTAGTATTTTCAACGCACTGCCTCGGGAAAAGAAACTGTTTGTTCTTGATAAAGGACATTCGGATTATCCTAGGCAAGCTGCACAAAAAAAAGCGTTGTTGTCAGAATTGCAGGAATTTTTCAGCCATTTATGAACCGCGAGCATCATTGTTGGTACAGCCCTCGCTTAGGACGGGATATGGAGCTGCTGGTGTTTGGTCACGCCGGGGCTAAAGTACTGGCATTCCCTACCCGTGACGGACGCTTTTACGAGTATGAAAATCTCGGTATCGTCCACGCCTTATCTGACAAAATCGATAGTGGGCACATTCAATTATATTGTGTAGACAGCATTGTCAGTGACACTGTTTATTGCCCCTGGCGCCATCCTGCCGACCGAATCCAACGTCATATCCAATACGAGGAATATGTCCTCAACGAAGTTATGCCCCTTATGGCAAACAAGAATCCACATCCTTGCACTATCGTCCTGGGTTGTAGCTTAGGGGCATACCATGCCACCAATATCGCCTTTCGGCATCCACACCTTTTTCAAAAGCTCTGTGCTTTTTCAGGCCGCTATGATTTGACAATGGGTGTCGATCATTTCCAGAACTTGTTTGACAATTACTACGACGAAAACATCTACCACAACACCCCAACCCATTTCCTTCCTCAGCTCGACTGCCATTGGCGGTTGCAGCATTTACGTAAAATGGACATCGTGTTTGCCATCGGAAGAGAGGATCCATTCCTAGAAAATAATCGCTATCTGAGCCATTTATTGTGGTCGAAGGGTATCTGGCACGCCATGCATGAATGGAGCGGGCGAGCTCACCGCGCCAGTGCTTGGCGGCAGATGGTTCCGCTTTATGTATAGATATCTTTGAAGCTTGACCCCTTATCGGCAGGTTTTCTGCATTATGAAGGATTGAAATACAAGCCGCGACTGTCTGTAATTGTTAAGGAACTCATCGCATATCTCCGCTATTGGCTACTTATTTTTTGTCATTGAAATTATTCGTTATAGGATTGAAAAATAAAAATACACTTTTTTAACAGCAATTTGTCAAAACAGCGAAGTCTGTTGAAATTTAGGGTCAGTTTAAATGAGGGTCGATTCTACTGTCTAAGTTTTGTCCGCTAAAGCCATTAATTAATCCTATGCCCATGAGGAATAGGAAATATCCAATATAGACTGGCTACGAAGAACATGACAAATGAAACACAAACCGCATTGCGAGCCGCTATCAACCAAGCTTATTTGGCGGATGAGGATGAAATTATTGCTGGGCTATTAGGCCAACTGGGCGCGTATGATCCGGTGAGAGTTGGCGATTACGCCCAAACGCTGGTTAATGCGGTCAGGGCAAAGAGAGGCCGGCAATCCCCCATCGAGGCTTTCCTGCGCGAATATCAGCTCAACTCCCAAGAAGGCATTGTGTTGATGGGGATTGCCGAAGCCTTGCTGCGGATTCCTGACAGCACCACTCAAGATAGGTTTTTACAAGAAAAGCTGACCCATGCCGACTGGGAAAAGCACAAACAGCACAGCGAGTCTTTGCTGGTCAACCTGTCCAGTCACGCCCTGTCATTTACCCGTCAATTTGAAGAGCATGTGTTGCCATCCAAACAACAGGGGTATTCGGTTTTCGATCAAGTGTTGTCACGCTTAGGTGCGCCGATCATACGGTCTGCATTAAAGCAGGGCATGCATTATTTATCCGAGCAATTTGTATTCGCGGAGTCGATACAAGCAGCGGTTGAACGCAGCAAGCATGAGTCGGCCTACCGTTATTCTTTCGATATGCTGGGCGAAGCGGCGTTAACTGCAGCCGATGCAGAACAGTATTACCAATCTTATATTTCGGCAATTGAGGTATTGGCTGGACACGCCTCTTCTAGCGATATTTATACCAATCCCGGCATTTCGGTAAAATTATCAGCATTGTATCCGCGCTATGAGGCTTTCCAGCATATCCGTGCAGTTAAGGGGTTAAGCGATAAACTGCTGACTTTAGCCAGGAAAGCCCGTGCAGCCAATATTTCCCTCACCGTCGATGCGGAAGAAACGGAACGCCTGGACATGTCCCTGGACATTTTTGCCGCCGTTTTTACGCACCTTGATTTAGCGGGTTGGCATGGATTGGGTTTGGCGGTGCAGGCTTACCAAAAACGGGCCTTGCCGCTTATACGCTGGCTTGCCATTCTGGCGGAAAACCAGCACAAAAGGATTCCACTACGTCTTGTGAAAGGGGCTTATTGGGACAGTGAAATCAAACGCGCCCAGGTAAATGGCCTGGACAATTATCCCGTGTTTACCCATAAATCGGCGACTGATGTCTCATACTTGGCTTGTGCGCAATCCATTCTGTCCCGGCCTGATGTATTTTATCCGCAATTCGCCAGTCATAACGCCCACACCCTAGCTGCGATTTACCGCAGTGGCAACCAGCATCCCGGTTACGAATTCCAGCGGCTGCATGGGATGGGGGAATCGCTTTATCATGAGATCATCGAAAGCCAACACTGGCAAGTCCCTTGCCGGATCTATGCGCCGATTGGGCATTATCACGAATTGCTGCCATATCTGGTGAGGCGTTTGCTAGAAAACGGTGCCAATACTTCTTTTATCAATCAGATAGACAATGGCGACATTAGCGTAGAAGAATTGGTTGGCGATCCAGTGTCGATGGTAAAAAATTCGACGAAAAAAGTGCAGATAGTTTTGCCTGTCGGACTATACGGCGAGCATCGACTTAATTCCCAAGGTTTAAACCTGGCCGACCTAACGCTTTTACAACAGCTTCAACACGATCTGGGCACCTTGGCCGACCGACAGTGGCACGCCTCGCCCGTCATCAATGGCCGTCATTATTCAGGTGAGCGGCAAACGGTTATGAACCCGGCTGATAACCGATTGACCGTCGGTACAGTCGTTTATGCCGACCAAGAGGCTGTCGAACTCGCTTTAAACTGTGCTGCACAGGCTTTTACTGATTGGCGGCTTAGTCCTGGAAATACTCGTGCGGGTAAATTAAGGCAAGCCGCCGATCTTCTTGAGCAACATCGTTTGGAATTGGTGTCTTTGTGTGTCCGCGAAGGCGGGCGCACGATTAGAGATGCCTTGGCAGAAGTCAGGGAAGCCGTGGATTATTGCCGTTACTACGCGCAATCTGCAGTTGAACTGTTCAGTGCGCCAACAAAACTACCGGGGCCGACTGGCGAGGAAAACCTGCTTTATCATTACGGACGGGGTGTGTTTGTATGCATCAGCCCGTGGAATTTTCCGATTGCTATCTTTATCGGTCAGGTAACCGCAGCCCTTGCCGCAGGCAATACCGTTATCGCAAAACCCGCCAGCCAAACGGCTTTAACGGCAATGCGTTGTGTAGAGCTATTGCATCAGGCTGGTATTCCTGAAGCCGTCTTACAATTTTTGCCGGCTAGCGGCAGCTTGACCGGACAGTATTTATTGCCTGATCCTCGAGTGGCGGGGGTCGTTTTTACGGGTTCTACGGAAACCGCCCAGTTTATCAACCAGAAGTTAGCGCAACATCACCAGGCTATCGTTCCGTTGATCGCCGAAACGGGCGGCCAAAACGTCATGATTGCCGACAGTTCGGCATTTCTAGAACAACTGGTCCAGGATGCCATGACTTCGGCATTCAACAGTGCAGGCCAGCGCTGCTCAGCCTTGCGTGTCCTGTTTGTGCAAAGGGAAATTGCCGATAAAACCATCGCCCTATTGATTGGCAGTATGCAGGAGTTGTCACTAGGCAATCCCGGCCTTTATCAAACCGACATTGGCCCTGTCATCGGCCAAGCCGAACTGATTCCATTGAAGGCCCATCTGGAAACAATGCGGCTAGATACGAAACTGGTCTATCAAAACCCATTGGATGAAAGCTTGCGGCATGGGAGTTTTTTTCCACCTAGCCTGATTGAGATTCGCTCCTTATCACAACTGACTCAGGAAGTCTTTGGGCCGGTATTGCACCTTATCCGTTACAGCGTATCGGAGTTGGACCAGGTTATCCATGCCGTCAATGCAACAGGCTATGGCTTAACTTTGGGCATCCACAGCCGCATTGATGCCAACATCAAGGCTATCCAGCAGGGTGTCAAAGTCGGCAATATTTATGTCAACCGTAACATGATCGGCGCTGTGGTTGGTGTGCAGCCTTTCGGCGGCATGGGACTGTCCGGTACCGGCCCTAAAGCGGGTGGCCCGGATTATTTACGCCGTTTTACCGTTGAGCAAACTGTCACCACCAATACCGCCGCTATTGGCGGGAATGCGGGTTTATTGGCCAAGGATTTACGCTAAAATGTAGCCTATAATGACAAATCTGATTTAACTGTAACTGCTTAATATTAATGCAGTTTAATTCTGAACCAATGCATAAGCATTATTGTCACAAAACAAGGAATAAAGCACCATTAAAGGGCGAAATTTTTGAATTTTTCTGGTTGTAAAGTTTACAAAAAGGAATAGATTAAATTTGAATACGTAAGCATTAAGGTGGCAGGAGTTAGGCATTTAATTTGAGAGGAGAGAGTTTATGTACCCATTTGACATTTCTCATCCGATAAAAGGCAAAGCCAGTGTTGAAATCAATAAACCCGTCGATGAGGTATTTCGGTTTGTGGGAGAGCATTTTTTTGACAATTATCCGAAATGGGCGCTGGAAGTTTCAGAATTTAATTTGCTGACAGGAAAGCAGGTTTTTGTGGGGGCGAAAGCGAAGCAAATCCGGCAAGACCAAGATGAAAAAGTAGAATCTGTCTTCGAAGTATCGGAATTTGAGCCACCCCAAAAAGTGACTTTGAAGGCTGTGGACGCATCGTTTCGCAATACTTACCGATTTTCCGCCAAAGCAGGCCAGGATGTAACGGAGCTGGAGTATTCCTTTGAGATTTTGGAATTAGAACCGTTTATGTGGCCATTTGAGCATTCGATCCGCACGGCCATCGAAGAAGGCGCTGAACATACGGTGGAAAACATTAAAAATTTAATGGATGAAGAACTCGATTGCCAACGACTTACTGACAGGGCAATTTGACCGACTGCTTGTTTAGAACGGGGAAACGACCATGCAAAATGACGCGATCGACATGCTTCCCAGCCAAATCTTATTTGGATTAGCCATTCTTGCCTTCATCGCTTTGGTCGTCATGGAACATCTGAAGCCTTATCGACGTTTCACCGAAAAAATCGACAAGGAATCTTTTGTCACTAACACCACCACATTTCTGTTCAATAACATCATCCTGACTGTACTCAGGGCAACTTCCCTGTTTATTGTGGCGCAACAATTCTCTTCACATGGGCTCTTGAGCGAAATGGGGGGCAATAACCCCGTCAAGTGGATATTTGCCTTTTTGCTGTATGACTTGGCGATTTATGCTTGGCATGTAGCCAGCCACAAATATGAGTTCCTGTGGCGCTTCCATAAGGTACATCACAGCGACAAAAGTTTTAACACTTCCACCGGATTTCGTTTTCACGTGATAGATTTGTTCCTTGAAATCCTCTACAAATGTGCATTTGTCGTCCTTATCGGAGTTGATGCTTATTTGGTGCTGGTGATGGAATCTGTCCAATTGTTTTTTATTTTCTTTCACCATAGCAATATCACCTTCGAGAATGAAAAACAGCTGTCGAACTATATCATCACGCCTTACCTGCATCGCACCCACCACTCGACTTTGCGTAGCGAACATGACAGTAACTACGGCATCGTCCTGGCGTTTTGGGATAAATTATTTGACACCCGTAAGGAGTTGATCCCCGAAAAAATTGGTTTGGATATTCTTGAAGCAGAAAATTTCTTGCAACTTTTTTTTCTGGCGTTTATAACGGAACGCAATATTAGGAAGCTCTTTCAGATGATCCCCAAAGGCAGGAAGACATCAGGGTGAATGGCCTGAATTTTGCTTCATTATACGGGTATTTTAATAGGTTGAGTTCGACTCCTGGTCGCCCTGATATGATCTAAAACAGCAATAGCACCCAACCCCCAACATGCACCATATCATAGACAGTCTCAGTTTCAATATGGTCATCGTCAGGATCAACCATTCTGATAAGGTAGACAATATCCCACGTATTCATCAAGTCAACTGCTCGACTGAAAGCCTTCTGGGCTATAGTGAAAATGAACTTGTCGGCAAACCGCTAGCCCTGATCTTCGCAACTGACAAGGTAATGGACTTATGGCAGTCGGCTGTCGCAAAGATGGACGACTTAACCGCCGACAACTGTTTTGAAGGTGAAATCGTCTCGAAAGGCCGTCATAAAATCCATGTCTTATTGTCCATTTCCCCGCTACCCAATCAACATCCCAAACACACGGACATTTTTTTATTGATCCAAGCTATCGAGCCGGACAATGATTTATTCAGGATGCACAGGGTTGTCGAACAAAGTGCCAGTGCGATGCTGATTACTGACCGTGCCGGGAGGATAGAATATGCGAATCCGAAATTTGCCGAACTCACGGGCTACACTACCCAGGAATTACTCGGCCAAAATCCCAGGATGCTGCAAACCGGCAACACGCCTTCAGAATTCGACCAAAATATGTGGCAAATGCTACTTAGCACAGGGGAATGGCGGGGGGAGTTTCAAGGCCGAAAAAAAAATGGCGAACTGTACTGGGTCTATGAAAGCATTAGCGGCATAAAAAATAGTGCGGGCGACATCACCCATTTTGTTGCTGTTGAGGAAGACATCACGCGACGTAAAGAAGCAGAATCCGCGCTGGCCGAAAGTGAGGAACGGTTTCGGCAAATGGCGGAAATGACCGGCGAATGGTTATGGGAACAAGACCCCGAAGGCTATTACCTCTATTGCAGTAACGCCGTTGCACAAATTCTGGGATTCAGTCGGGATCAAATCATTGGCAGGCAGTACACGGAATTTTTGACCGCCCAAGACCAAAAAAGCCAACGAACGTACGCCACTAGCCATAAGCCATTTTATGGCTTAATTAACCACTATCAACATAGGGACGGGCAACAAATCCTGACCGAATCGACGGGTTTGCCGATTTTCAATGCCCAGGGTAAATTGTTGAAATGGCGGGGTGTTGACCATGACATTACTGCCAGGATGCACTTCCAGGAGGCTTTGATAGAGTCTGAAAAACGCACAAGGCTGATTATCGAAAGTTCGATGAATGCGATTATCCTCATGGACTCGTATGGCATCGTTACCGATTGGAATCATCGCGCCGAAAAGATGTTCGGATGGTCAAGCGAAGAAGCGATAGGCCGGCGCCTGGACGAATTGATTATCCCACCCCGTTTCCATAAAGCACACCGAGACGGCTTAAAGACGTTTTTACAAACCGGTGTTGGCCCAATGTTAAACAAACAGTCGGAACAAGTTGCCTTACGCCGCGACGGCACTGAATTTCCTGTAGAGCTGAGCGTTTCGCCCTTGAAGTTCGGCAATACCTATATCTTTAGCGGCTTCATGCACGACATTTCCAACCGTAAAGCGGCGGAGGAACAAATCCGGCAGGCCCAAGTTAACTTGGCGATCGCCCAGAATGAAATCAAGATTGCCCAACAGATTCAAGCAACATTATCTCCTTCTGCCCCCATTAAATCGGAAGATTTTGAATTAGCGGGTTTTTGCCTCCCTGCCGATAAAGTGGGGGGCGACTATTTTGATTATTTCTTTCGGAAAGAAGGCCAATTGGACATCGTTATAGCCGACGTTTCTGGCCATTCCATCGGCCCCGCCTTGTTTATGGTCGAAGCCCGCAGCGCGATACGGGCACAAACCAATCTTCTGGCGACCCCTTCAGAAACGCTAGTGGTCCTAAACAATTTCTTATTCGACGATTTAGATAAATCAGATTACTTCATCACCTTGTTTTACTTGCAATACAACATACACACGCAACAATTAAGGTTTGCCAATGCCGGACACCCGCCGCCTTTGTTGCTCAATCAGTATGAGGGGGAGTTTAAGAAACTAGATGCCGAAGGCTTACTGCTTGGGGTTAGAAAAAATGTTGTTTTTGAAGAGAAAACGACAATGCTTGAGAAAGGTGATGTGATCCTGTTTTATACCGATGGCTTAATCGAAGTCGAAAATACCAGTAAGGAATTTTTCGGCCTGGATCGAGTAAAAGCTATTGTATCCCAAAATGCACAGGAACAACCGCAAGCTATCATTGATGAAATCTTCGTTTCGTTAAGGCAGTTTAGCCAAAGCAACGCATTTGCCGATGATATTACGTTGATGGTTTTAAAATGCCATTGAATCCAATTCGTTTCAGCTTAAATCTTAGGCTGCAATCATTTTAGCCAATGCCCTGACCAGTAAAACGTAAGGCAATAGATTAGCGGGTTGGGTATTTTTAATTTCCAGGTGAATCCGTTCGTACTGCTTGATTTGTCGTGGGTCAATCTGACTTTCAAAAAAGGCAGTGCAGGTAATCCGGTTAGCTATGATTTTCTTTAGGAATTGACCTAAGATATGTTGCATGTCATCTTGCAAGTCTTCCGCCACTTTTCTTTCCCACTCATCGCGCAAGAGTATATCGCTTAGCTGCTTTTGGATTTCATCCAAGCCAAGCGAGCCCCTAATGTCGTTTAATAAGCCAAAGATTGATGTAAAATCTTGCTGGGTTTCGCAACACAGGGTCACGATAAAAGGAAAATCCTGAATAGTGGCAATAAAGGCCAGTTTTTGCAGTAAAGCAGCAGGAATTTTCTCTTTTTCATAGTGGCTAAGCTGTTTTAGCCAACTATCAGGCTTATTTTTGTTAAGATATTCTTCATAAGCACTTAAATAGCGGCTGTACAAGCTTATTGTGCTTGACTCCGGACGAATGGCCCTGCTGTGCGCTAACGTCCAGCGACAAAAATCCATCAAAGTTTGTTCAAGTTGTTGCAACAATTGATATTGTTTATCCGCCGTTACGGTATTGTCAAAAGCACCAATCGCTTTGCGTAATAAGTCCGCCTGTAAAATCCGGTCAAAGGCCAAGTAACAATTGACGGCATCGAGAATGCCGCCGTTTTCGTTTCCAACACTAAAGGTTAAAAAGTTGCAGCCTGCCTGATTGATTATCTTGTTGCTGATGACGGTCGCTTTAATTTCATTGGCTAAGGGATGTTCGCTTAAATGCTGTTTAAACGGCCCTCCAAGCTGACCAGGAAAATAGGATTCTAAATAAGGTCCGTAGATTTCATTATCAAGATTCCCTGTATGAACCTGTATGTGATGGGATAAATACATTTTACTGGCGGCCATTAAATCGGCCAGTTCCGGCCTGGAGATAACCTGTCCTGGACGGGATAGGATTTCTTTGGATTGCGGGAAGGCTACAACCGACCTGTCCAAATATCCGCTAGCTTCCAAGTGATCGGCAACCTGCAAAAACATTACCGGATTGTCAGCACTGCGGCGCTGATCCAAGGAGAGGCAAAGGCCCTGCGCAATGTTGTCTGCCAACACTAACCGACAAACAGCCCTTGTCATGTCGCCAAATAACGATTGCGAGTCGTCAATTAGATTTTTCTTGTGTAAGTTGTTCAGCAGTATTTTTAAATTAACTTCATGGTCGGATGTGTCGACTCCTGCGGAATTATCCACCGCATCGGTATTGATGCGACCGCCGCGCAAATTGAATTCGATGCGTGCTTTTTGGGTAAAGCCCAGGTTGGCGCCCTCACCTACGACTTTAGCGCCAAGTTCACAAGCATCCACGCGTACGTTATCGTTGCCTTTGTCACCGACTTCTTCTTGCTTTTCCGTACTAGCTTTTACATAAGTGCCTATGCCGCCCAGCCATAACAAGTCGACTGGGGTTTGCAGTAAATAGCGGATCAGGGATTCGCTGTCTATCGTGTTATAACGGATGCCTAGCCATTTCTTGAGTTCGGCGGAAACATGGATATCTTTGGCCGAACGGGAAAAAACGCCGCCGCCGCTGGATATGAGGCTGCGGTCATAATCATCCCAAGACGAGCCGGGCAATTCAAATAGACGCTTGCGCTCATTAAACGAGGCGTCATTGTCAGGCGGATTGGGATCTATAAAGATATGTTGGCCGCTGAATGCGGCCAACAAGCGAATATAGGGCGATTGCAGCATACCATTGCCAAACACATCGCCATCCATGCTACCGATGCCAATCACTGTGAACGCTTCTTGCTGAATGTCTTTCCCTAGCTCGCGGAAATGTTGTTTTACACATTCCCAAGCGCCGCGTGCCGTTATGCCTAACGCTTTATGGTCATATCCGTGCGAACCGCCGCTGGCAAAGGCATCGACCAGCCAGAAGCCATATTCCTTTGCAACTGCATTCGCAATATCCGAGAATTTTGCCGTGCCTTTATCCGCCGCCACTACCAGATAAGGGTCAGGATCGTCATGGCAAACGATGCCTTCGGGACTGACGATTGCACCGTCGCTATAATTGTCGGTCAAATCGAGCAATCCGTGTATTAAACGAATGTAAGCCTTTTCCCCTGCCTTTTTGAAATCTTGCATAGGGCCGTTTTCTTTCACGACAAAACCACCCTTAGCCCCCGTCGGAATAATCAAGGCGTTTTTGTTGATTTGGGTTTGCATCAAACCCAGTATTTCCGTCCTGAAATCATCGGTGCGGTCAGACCAGCGGATTCCCCCGCGCGAAATTTTGCCGCCCCGTAAATGGACTCCTTCCATATCGACAGAGTGGACGTAGATTTCGCAGTACGGTTTGTTGGAAGGCATGTCGATCACGCCTAGGCTATTAATTTTAAATGCGATAAAGTAATCTGGGTGATAACGGCGATTATGGTAATTACACCTGACCGTTGCGTCTATTAAATTAAAGACTGTACGCAAGACCCGGTCATCATTGAGGTCGGTGACCGAATTAATGCCGTCCAATAACTGAATCCGCAGCGGGAATAACGCCCGCTCTTCTCGGGACATAGGGTCATCCCAGTCGGGATTGGGCCTGAACCTGGCTTCAAAATAGCGGAACAAATCGAGCGCGACTTGTGGATTTTTTATGATGCTATGATGAAAACTAGCGGTTGTCGTCCGATAACTAATTTGTAGGTAGTAATTTCGGTAAGCGCGCAGCACATCTATTTCATGCCAGGCCATCCCTGTTAGCACGCACAGTTTGTTCAGGGCATCATTTTCGACCCTTCCCTCCGTGACAGCTTGAATGGTTTCCAACAAGCGTTTTTTTACCTGGTTAAGTGAAGTGCACTGGCTGCGCGCGGCCTTGACGGTGAAACTTTTGATAGTGGCAGTTACACCTTCAATTTTGAAAGTGAACTGGACTTGGTCCATGACCCGTAAATTCAAGTTCTCAAGGACAGGAATAAATTCATCCAGATAGCGTTCCTGGAGGCTATAAAAATGCAGGCGGTAGTCCGGTTGGCTTGCGTAAGGCCTCACTAGGCTGACGCTTTCGCTATTCGTGGCGACTAAATGCTCTAGCTGGAGAATATCGTTCAGGGCGTAACGGGGCGCAATCAGCGTTTGATAGTCCGTTGGGAATAATGCACGGTATTTTTGCCATAACCGACTACCCGCTTGTTTGCCCAAAGCCCTAAGGGCAAGCAATTTGAAGCGATTTTGCCAGGAGAGGGTTTTTTTATGCCATTGTTCATCCATGCTTGCGATTGTTGGTTGGCCTACTTCATTATCAATGAGAATACCTTATTTTAGGTATTTAATAATCTCCAGTACATTGTAATCTGCATGTTGGGTGTACGTGACTGAATCCATCAAACTGCGAATAAGAAAAAGTCCCATCCCACTTTCTCCTGGATGGTCTAAATCCGGCAACGGCACGGCTTCCAGGTCAAAACCTTGGCCATAATCATAGACCTTGATATTTAATGCATCCTCCTGGAGATTAATGGTCACTCTAACGCAGTTTTTTATGTCATCCTCGCACGCATGTTTAATGACGTTGACCGTCGCCTCGGTTAGTACTAGGTTCAACTGATACGACAATGCTTCCCGGTCTCCCGTAAAATTGTCCAATTCCTTGGCGATGCGTTCGCCAATACTGGCGATTAAAGCCAAATATTTGGTTTGAGTTGGGATTACAACGTCTACATGAATAAAAGTGTCACACATAGGGGCTCTAAGTTCCATTACCAAACGACTCCGTAAAATCGTCGTGAATGTCGAATACTCGGTTGAGTCGGGTCAGTTCAAACATCGAAAGCACTTGCTTCTGGATATTGGTCAACGCAAATTCCCCCGATCGGGCAAGAACCTGTTTATTACCGGACAATAAAGCGCCTAAGCCTGAGCTATCAATGAAGCGGACATGGCCTAAGTGCACAATAATGCGCTTCTCGCCGCCTTCTATCATCTGTAGAAGATATACTTTCAATTCGCCTGAATTATGGGCATCAATCCTTTCATCCAGGATAGTCAGGACGCTATAGTCATTTATTTTTTCTTGTTTCAAATTCATAGTGATTTTTTGGCAATTAACCTAAGCGTATTTTATCCGCACTTCCAACTTTCGATTAGACGCTATGGTGATGCATAAGTGCAAATTTATAAGAACATTTAAATGGTTATCGGGGAGAAAACTTAAAACGGCTTTAATTGAGTGGAGCCAGAGGTTCTGGCTAAGTATTCGTGGCGATCATGCCAACGGGCCAGCCATTTAAAGCCTATCCAGCCCAAGTATAGCCATTAAATGGATAGTAAAGGCTGATAACTTGTCAAAGCTTTTAACAAAAAATTGAATAAATTGCCCAACTCGTTAAATAAACGGGCAAAACTCACCGTTCGTTGTTCGTTGGCTTTTATGAAAGTGGGCATAAATCGTTTAGGTAATGCAGAATGCAACGCGCAATATGAAAATCCTTACCATTACAGATATCCAAAAAATGGTCCAGGCCATCGGCCTGGACCATTTTTTCAAACGCGTTATTGCTGCATTGGAGGAAGATTTTGGTCGATGGGACGAGTTTTTGTTGTCGCCACGTCATGCGACACATTATCCGCATGGCGTGATCGAATTAATGCCTTGTGCCGACCAACACCTGTATGCATTCAAATATGTTAACGGACATCCCGGCAATCCGCTTCTTGGCAAGCTCAACGTGGTCGCTGTAGGTCTTTTAAGCGATGTCGCTAGCGGCTATCCGCTGATGATCAGTGAGATGACTTTGTTGACAGCATTCAGGACGGCAGCAACGGGTGTCCTGGCGGCAAAACATCTTGCCCGTAAAGAAGCAAAATCAGTGGCGATTATCGGCACTGGGGCACAATCAGAGTTTCAAGTGATGGCGTTCGCCAGTTTTTTCCGCCTTGAAGAGGTGCGATTTTTCGATACTGACCCGCAAGCCATGAGCAAATTCTCAAGAAACCTGTCCAGACAAAAGTTCAGGCTAATTCCTTGCGACAGTATTACCCAAGCTGTGCATCATGCTGATATTGTCATTACGGCGACAGCCGCCAAAAAGCGGCAATCCTTGTTGGACATTGGCGATATTGCCCCAGGCACTTTCATACATGCGATGGGCGGCGATTGTCCGGGGAAAACCGAACTGTCTGAAGAATTCCTAAATCAAGTCAAACTGGTGGTCGAATATATGCCACAAACCCTGGTAGAAGGGGAAGTGCAGCAATGTACAGCCATGTGTATCTATGCCGAATTATGGGAACTGGTCTGCCAGCAAAAGTATGGGCGGCAAGATAATCGCGAGATTATATTATTTGATTGCGTCGGTTTTGCATTGGAAGATTTTTCTATACTCCGGGTTGTCTATGAGCTGGCAAAAGAACATCGCATAGGGTCAGAGTTACCCATGATACCGAAACCTAATGATCCCAAAAATTTATTTGGCTTATTGGAATCCAGTCGGCACTAGGGTTTTGCATAGAACGCCTCAATAAGTGCTTTCATCAAACGCAAGGTTTTGTTGTTGATGTCTTTTTCAGGGGTAAACTCGCTTAATTCCAGGCCGCACACTTTGGGATGCCGGTTAATCAATGAAAGCGCTGCAAGCAATTCGCTGGCTTTAATACCGTCTTGGGCTGGCGTTTCTACGCCGGGAGCATCTTCCGGATCGACAACATCCAAATCAATACTGATACCAATGGACTGGCAAGACTGGCTGAGCTTATCGATTGCCTTAATTAACACGGGTGCAAGCCCATGAATTTGGTCGGCAAAAACAATTTCTACACCTGCTTGCCGTAATAACTCATATTCTTCTTTTTCATAATTTCGCACACCGATGAGGATAAGATTTTCCGGCTTGACAATGCGGGGACTGGGATACATCGCCGCCAGCTTTTCGTCCGCCCTGCCGAGCAAAGCAGCCACTGGCATACCATGAATATTGCCAGATGGGGACGTAGCGAACGTGTTTGCATCCATGTGCGCATCTAGCCATATAAGGCCGAATTGACCCGGCTGGGACAAACCATTTAGCACGCCGCCCCAAGTTCCCATCGCACAGGAATGGTCGCCGCCAACGATCAAGAAAGGCCGGTTTTCTTTTGTCCAGTATTCCGTAAATTGGCTTATGGCTTTATTGAGTTGGGTTAATTTTTCCTCCTTTAAGCCCTGGCTTTCAGGATGGAGCAACTGCCACTGGATCTGTAGCCGTTTTTGGTTAGGAAGTTGCCGGGAAAATTCGTCACGCAGCATTTCTGCTGCATAGCCACATAAATGCAATGGCCCACCCAAGCACGAGACGATGCCTAAAGCGTGTAATATAGCCATATAGGTTAGTTTTTAGCCCATAGGTTTCCGATAATATCGAAAACCTAGTTGTCCAATTCGGTATTGCTTTGACCGAAAAAACATGCAATAAATCAAGACAAACCCAAAATTATCGTTTATTACGAGGATGCCTGTATCCTCTGATGGGCAAAGGATCCTTATTGAAACCATTGTCCTGGTTGATCGATTGCCGATGATCCGTCCGTTACCCGCTAAAATCTATAATGCCCACCACCAATGATTTTCATGAATATTTGGGGCAAGGCAACAAATACTTCATTTTTTGGTCATAAGACGGAAGGATTCAGTCATCCAAGTTTCGGCTCTGTGATAAGTTGAGCGAACTTAATGCCTTAGCCTTGGTTCAGGTTTTCCGAAGACAACAAACAAGAATGGAAAATAGGAAAGGATGAGCGCCTAGATGAAGAAAATTCTAGTCACCGGTGCTACCGGACAAATCGGTGTAGAACTGACGCAAGCATTGCGGGACAAATATGGCGCGGCTTACGTTGTCGCCACCGGATATAACCATCGGCCAGCTAGCGAATTGCCGCAGGACTTTATTTTTTACCGCCTGGATGTCCGTGATGCGCCTGCGCTTAAGAAGATGGTCAAAGATACTCAATGTGATACGATTTTTCACCTAGCCTCCCTGCTTTCCGCCGTGGCCGAAGCAAAACCGATGGAAGCCTGGGACATCAACATGAACGGCCTGATCAATGTGCTGGAAGTCGCCAGAACACACGGTTGCGCCGTGTTTTTTCCAAGCTCCATCGGTGCTTTCGGCCCCGGCACACCCAGTTTTAACACGCCGCAGGAGACTATCCAGCGGCCTCAGTCGCTGTATGGCATTACCAAGGTATCTGGCGAGCTCCTTTGCGACTACTATTTTCATCGTTATGGTGTCGATACGCGCGGCTTGCGGTATCCTGGGCTGATTTCCTATAAAGCCATGCCGGGCGGCGGCACGACGGATTACGCGGTCGATATTTTTTATGCGGCGGTAAAAAATAGGCATTATGACTGTTTTCTCAGGACGGATACTCAACTGGATATGATGTATATGCCGGATGCGGTTGCCGCCGCTATCAAGCTGATGGAAGCGGATAGTGCAAAACTGAAGCATCGCAATGCATTTAATGTTGCCGCCATGAGTTTTACGCCTGAACAGCTTGCAGCGGAAATACAAAAACACCTACCCGACTTTACGGTCAGTTACAGGATAGATCCAGTCCGTCAGGCTATTGCCGATTCCTGGCCCCGGCACATGGACGATAGCGCCGCCCACGCCGAGTGGGGTTGGCAGGCCCAGTATGATTTGGCGGCGACAGTCAAGGATATGCTGGAACAAATAACGGTCAGTGAGCAAAAGATAAAAGGGGGCGCTTATGCCGCTAGATAAGGTAGAACAATTGTTTGCCACAAAATTGATCAGCCTGCAAGGACAAGGCGCACGCAAGGGCAAAGAAAAGGTTATCACCGGTATCAAGCCAGCGGAAAATGGCTTTGGCCCACGCTATTTTCTTGAAGGATGCGGCGACAGGGCATTCCTGCGTATGAATTCAAATTCTTATCTGGGCTTGGCGCAGCACACCCAGGTGATAAAGGCCGAAGCCGAAGCGGTTGAAAAATATGGCACAGGCCCTGGGGCCGTCCGCTTCATCAGCGGGACCTACCAGCCACATAAGGAACTGGAAAAACGACTGGCCGAATTTCACGGACGGGAATCCGCCATGATATTCAGTGCCGCCTATGCCGCGATGATGGGCATCCTGCCGCAGTTTATATCGGAAGATACCCTGGTCGTCAGTGACGGACTCAACCACAGTTGTATCATCAATGCGATTCGTCTGTCCCATCCGGCCAAGAAAGAAGTGTACGCTCATGCCGATATTGATGCGCTGGATAAAATTCTTGCCGCGAATAGCGGGCAATTTAAACGGGTTTGTGTCGTGACTGACGGCATTTTTAGCATGCGTGGCGATCATGCACAGATCGACCGGATTAACGGTTGCTGTAAGCAACATGAAGCAGGCTATGAAGAAGGGGTCATTAGCATTGTTGACGATTCCCATGGCGTAGGAGCCATTGGCCAAAGTGGGCGCGGTACCGAAGAAGTGACTGGCGGCAAGGCGGATATCCTGATTGCGACGCTGGGCAAGTCTCTAGGCGTTAATGGTGGCTATGTGGTCGCCAGTTCGGGGGTGATAGATTATTTACGCGAAACCTCGCCGTTTTATATTTATTCAAACCCTATCACGCCTGCCGAAGCGGCAGCGTCTTTGACGGCGCTGAATGTCCTGGATAGCCATGAAGGGCTGCGGCTGCTCGAAAAACTGCGGGGATTTAGTGCTTTTTTGAGGGTAGGGCTGGAACGCTTAGGCTATGAAACCTTAGTAGGCGAACATCCCATCGTGCCGGTCTTTGTCAGGGACACCAACAAAACAGCCGCCCTGGTAGCCCATTTATTTACCCATAATATTCTGGTGACCGGGCTGAATTATCCGGTTGTTCCCAAGGGCGAACAGGAAATAAGATTGCAGGTAGGCGCCGACCACACGGAAAAGGACTTGAATTTTTTGCTGGACAAACTGGCTGAGTTTAAGGGATAGGATGCATGTCCAGCAGCAGTTGGTTATACGGATTTTTTTGTATTTTCATTATCGAAGTTGGGAACATTTCAATGTTATGCTAAAAGAAACTCCCCTCTATCAGTTTCATCTTGACCTGGGCGGCAAAATGACGGTTTTTGCCGGTTACCGACTGCCTGTCCAGTATCGACACGGCATTATTCACGAGCACCTGCATTGCCGAACCCATGCCGGATTTTTCGATATATCGCACATGGGGCAATGCCTGATTTCAGGCGATGAGGCCGCTGGCGAGCTTGAACGGCTGACCCCCAGCGATATTGCCGGACTAAAATCCGGTCAACAGAAATATACCGTCTTGACGAATGACGAAGGCGGTATCATTGACGACATCATCATTACCCGCATTGCGTCCGGTTTCATAGTCATTGTCAATGCGGCTTGTAAAGAGAAGGATTTTCATTATTTAGCGAGCCGGTTATCCGCCCACTGTCATTTTGTTGAACTCACGGATCAGGCACTCTTCGCCTTACAGGGGCCGGCATCGGCAGCCATCATCAGGAAATTTTCTGCACACACCGCCGATTTGCCGTTTATGACGGCCCATGAAACGGAACTGGGCGGCATCAAGTGCACAATCAGCCGTAGCGGTTATACCGGCGAGGACGGCTTTGAAATATCTGTCCCCAATAAAAATGCGGTAGCGCTAGCTGACTTGCTGCTTGCCGAGCCGGGGGTCACAGCGATCGGTCTGGGCGCACGCGATACCTTGCGCCTGGAAGCCGGCTTGTGCCTTTACGGGCATGAGCTTAATGAAACCGTAACGCCGGTAGAAGCAGGATTACATTGGTTGATTAAAAAAGGCTGCAGCGATTTCCCAGGTGCTGACAAAATTAACCGGCAGTCACAACAAGGCCCTGAAAGAATCCGGGTCGGGCTGAGTGTGGACGGTAAGCAACCCGTACGGGAAGGCAGCGCCATTGTTAACAGTGATAATGACGCGATAGGCCATGTCACCAGCGGCGGCTTTGCCCCCAGTCTCGGTAAGCCTGTTGCAATGGCCATGCTGGATCGGAATTATTCCACCTTAGATACCCGTTTATACGCAAAGGTGCGCGAGCGACAGGTCGCCGTCACTGTCACCCGGCTGCCCTTCATTCCCCATCACTATCATAGATAACTCATGCCTACCTCACGTACCAGCTTGAATCAATTGGAAATGCGCGGTTATTTTATCCATCGCCATATCGGCCCGAATCCTAAGCAAATCCGTGAAATGCTTGCCGAACTTGGCTTGAGTGAACTGGATGAAATCATCGGACAGGCGTTGCCTGCCGACATTGTCAACCATGAACCCCTGAAACTGACCGAAACGATAAGCGAAAGCGCCGTCACCAAACACATGCGCAAAATGCGCGAACGCAATAAAGTGTTCACTTCGATGATCGGTATGGGTTATTACGACACCGTTATGCCCGCCGTGATCAAGCGCAATGTCCTGGAAAACCCAGGCTGGTACACCGCTTACACGCCTTATCAAGCGGAAGTCAGCCAGGGGCGGTTGGAAGCCTTGCTAAACTTCCAGCAAATGATTATCGACCTGACTGGCATGGAACTCGCCAACGCTTCCTTGCTCGATGAAGCCACGGCTGCTGCGGAAGCCATAACCATGTCCAGGCGTTTATCCCATAGCACTGCCAATGCGATAGTGGTCGATCAGGATTGTCACCCGCAAACCATTGCTGTTGTTCTTACCCGCGCTCATTCGCTGGGTTATGATGTCATCATCGCCGATCCGTATAGCGGCTTGCAACAATATGATTTTTTTGCTGTGCTGGTGCAATATCCCGGTTCAAAAGGCGAAATTAAGGATTTAAGCGAAATCGCGGCGATTGCTCATGAAAAATCCGCGCTATTGACCGTTGCTGCAGATTTGCTAAGCCTGGTCTTGTTGAAACCGCCGGGAGCCTTCGATGCCGATATTGCCGTTGGCAGCGCCCAACGCTTTGGTGTACCAATGGGGTACGGGGGGCCGCATGCGGCATTTTTTGCCACTCGAGACAAATACAAACGCTCCGTTCCCGGTCGCATCATCGGCGTTTCAAAAGACATTCACGGTCAGATTGCCTTTCGTATGGCCCTGCAAACCCGCGAACAACATATTCGCCGTGATAAGGCCACCAGCAATATTTGCACCGCGCAGGTTCTCCTGGCTGTCATTGCCGGTTTCTACGCGATTTACCACGGCGCTGAAGGCCTTCGTTTGATAGCGGGCAGGGTGCATCGTTATGCCCAGATTTTGGCGACAGGCATTTCCCAACTAGGCCTTGAGGTTATCAGCCACTGTTATTTTGATACCATTGTCGTCCGAGTCCCGAACCGTGCAAAACGTTATGTGGCACAAGCCGCAGATGCGAATATCAATCTGCGTTTTATTGACACCGACCATATCGGAATATCCCTGGACGAAACGACAACGCGGCTTAACCTGCGGGAACTGTGGCAAGTGTTCTCCACGCCCGCAATAGAATTTCCCGACATTAACCGGATAAACGCCGCACTGGAGGGATGCATACCCGAATCGCTATTGCGTAGCGATAATATCCTGCAGCATCCCGTTTTTGAACGCTACCATTCCGAGACTGAAATGATGCGTTATATGCGACGGTTAGCCCGGCGCGATATTGCGCTGGACCGCTCGATGATACCGTTAGGTTCGTGTACGATGAAGCTCAACGCAGCGACGGAAATGCAATCGATTTCCTATCATGAATTTAACGGCTTGCACCCATTCGCCCCGCTTTACCAGACACTGGGCTATCAGCAATTATTTACTGAGCTGGAAGATATGCTATGTGATTTGACCGGCTTCGATGCCTTCTCGCTACAACCCAATGCCGGCTCGCAGGGCGAATACACGGGCCTGTTGGTCATCCGCAAATATCATGAAGTTACAGGTCAGGGGCAGCGAAATATCTGCCTGATCCCGGCTTCCGCGCACGGCACTAACCCTGCTAGTGCGGTGATGGCGGGACTGAAGGTCGTGGTCGTCGCCTGCGATGCTTGCGGTAACGTCAGCCTGGACGATTTGCAGGCAAAGGTCGCCGAACACAGCAATACCTTAGCTGCATTAATGATTACCTACCCATCCACACACGGTGTGTTTGAACAAGCGTTCAGGGAAATCTGCAACCTGATTCATCAACATGGAGGGCAGGTTTATCTGGATGGCGCCAATTTTAATGCGTTGGTTGGCTTGTGCCGTCCCGGCAAAATCGGTGCCGATGTTGCCCACCTTAATCTGCATAAGACTTTTTGTATCCCGCATGGAGGGGGCGGCCCCGGTGTTGGCCCGATTGGCGTAGGGGCGCATTTGGCCCCGTTCCTGCCGGATCACCCTGTGGTAAAAGGCATCAATCCGGCTAAAGGCAAACACGACACTGTTGGCACCGTATCCGCCGCGCCCTGGGGTTCTGCCAGTATCTATGCCATATCCTGGGCTTATATTGCGATGATGGGCGCAGCCGGATTAAAACAGGCAACACTGACCGCAATATTGAACGCCAACTATATCGCCAAACGCTTGGCTCCTTATTACCCTATCTTATACAGGGGGAAAAACGGCTGGGTCGCCCATGAATGTATTATCGATTGCAGTGAATTCAAAAAAGCCTGCAACATCAC
Source organism: Methyloglobulus morosus KoM1 (assembly GCF_000496735.2). Taxonomy (GTDB): domain Bacteria; phylum Pseudomonadota; class Gammaproteobacteria; order Methylococcales; family Methylomonadaceae; genus Methyloglobulus; species Methyloglobulus morosus. The sequence continues at coordinate 22,778 of NZ_AYLO01000009.1, read as the reverse complement.
CGTGGATGACATCGCCAAACGCCTGATCGATTACGGTTTTCATGCGCCGACCGTGGCCTTTCCCGTCGCCGATACCCTGATGATCGAACCGACCGAAAGTGAGGATAAGGCCGAAATAGACCGATTTTGCGCTGCGCTAATCGCTATTCGCCAGGAGATCAAAGCCATAGAAAACGGGAATGCCGATGCCGAAAATAACGTGCTGCACAATGCGCCGCATACCCACCGCTTATTGCTGGAAGAATGGACATTGCCGTACTCCAGGCAGCAAGCCTTTTTCCCTGACAACGACCAGCATGACGATAAATACTGGCCGCCGGTTGGACGTATTGATAATGTTTATGGCGATAGGCATGTGGTTTGTACTTGTCCGCCTTTATCGGATTATGAGTAAACTTATTACAAAATGGCAAGCCTGACATTAAGGATTCTATAAGGTTGCAAATCCCGACCCGCTTCGCTAAAGTCTGGAATGATTTTAAAAGATCCGTAGGGCGGATTAGACGCGCAACCAAAAGGTCTTTCCATTTTGACTGGACTATGGGCGCGTCGTAATCCGCCGTATGAATGGACACCCCATGCGGCGGATTACGCGCGCGGAAAAACTTTACTTACCCAAAGCTTGAAAGATTTGCGCGTCTAATCCGTCCTACGTCCCTATCTAAATAAAGCACAATACTGAGGAAACTATGATATACAAAGTCGAAGGTGACATCCTGTTGAGCAAGGCGCAAGCGATTGTCCACGGAGTTGGGGTAAACGACCCTATGGATAAAGGTTTGGCTTTGAAACTACGTAACAAATATCCCTCCCTACAAAAAGACCTTGACCGCTGGTGTCATCAGCATAATACAAAGCCAGGTGAGGCCTGGATGTGGGTTGGGCAAAATAACATGCGTATCGTGAACCTAATTACCCATGAAAATATGGAAAGCAACGACCATCACTACGACAAGGCAACCCTAAGCAATATCAGGCACGCGTTAACGGTATTAGTGAAAATGATAGCCTTTGAAAAACTGACCTCGATTGCTTTGCCGAGGTTGGGTACCGGTTTGGGTGATTTGGACTGGGATGATGTGTGGCCGTTAATTGAAAATAATTTAGGCGGGCTTGATATTCCAGTCTACGTATACGTTGTTTATCATCCTGGGCTACCCGCTGATGAACCAGCCGTTTAAACAACCTGTCCATTTAACCGTCCTGTTCCCAAACGCCACAGCAGACAATCAAGGTAAGAAATATATGCTGGGCTTGAAGGAGCGGTAGGCCGTTTTCAAGCCGCCCAACTGAACTTACCCGAACCGTTTCCGCTCTTATGGAGTGTGTCCAGGTGGTGAGCAACGTGAATCCAGTTCTTTGGTGGCCTTCGGAGGAACGGCGGGAAAACGCTAATATTACCCGCTTCATGGGATTGGCGGGGGAACGCTATGGTGTTGCTATTACCGGCTATGCCGCCCTTTACCGATGGTCTATTGAAAATCCCGCCGCTTTTTGGGATTTGATGTGGCAGTTTGCGGATATAAAGGCAGGCCGGAAAGGGGAGGTGGTTTTATCGCATCAAGACAGGATGCCAGGAGCCCGTTGGTTTCCGGATGCCCGGCTCAATTATGCGGAAAACTTATTGCGCCACCGTAATAAGGACAACATTGCCATTAGTTTTCACGGAGAAAGTGGCGAAACCCGACAGCTAACTTATCAAGGCCTACATCGCCAGGTTTCCCAGCTTGCCCAAGCGTTGCGGAATGACGGCATCAAGCCCGGCGACCGCGTGGCCGGCGTTTTGCCTAACCTTCCTGAAGCCATCATCGCAATGCTGGCAACCGCCAGCCTCGGTGCAATATGGAGTAGCTGTTCACCGGATTTCGGGATTCCCGGTATCGTAGACCGTTTCAGCCAAATAGCTCCCAAGGTATTGTTTGTCAGCGACGGTTACACTTTCGGCGGCAAGGTATTTGATCGATTGGATCAGGTTGAACCTTTGCTTAAGGCACTCCCATCGGTTCAAAAGGCCGTGTTAATCCCTTACCTAAAAAAGAAACCGTTCAAGGCCACCAATCAGGTAATGCTCTGGCAAGACTATCTGGTCGAATTTTCGGAAGACCAACCACCGATAGGGTTTGTGCCGATGGCATTCGACGATCCGTTATTTATCCTTTATTCTTCCGGCACCACGGGGCCGCCGAAATGTATCGTGCATAGTGTAGGCGGGACTTTGCTCCAGCACCTGAAAGAACACAAACTGCATGTGGATATCCATCCCGGCGACCGCCTATTTTATTACACCACTTGTGGCTGGATGATGTGGAACTGGCTGGCTTCCGGCTTGGCGTCCGGTGCGGAGCTGGTGCTTTATGACGGTTCGCCGCTTTATCCCAGGGCCGATTCGTTATTTGACCTGATTGATGAATTCCGTATCAATATCTTTGGGGTTTCCGCCAAGTATATCGACACCATCAAAAAAGCCGCCATTAACCCTAAAAACACCCACAACCTGTCATCGCTCAATACGATTTTGTCTACCGGATCGCCCCTGTTGCCGGAAGGGTTTGATTACGTGTACGAGTCGATCAAATCCGATGTCTGCCTGTCGTCCATTTCCGGCGGAACAGACATCATTTCCTGCTTTGTCTTAGGTTGCCCGATCCTTCCGGTGCGCCGGGGAGAAATCCAGTGCCCTGGACTGGCGATGGACATCGATGTTTATGACGACAACAGCCAATCATTGCAAGAGGAAAAAGGTGAGCTGGTCTGTAAGGCACCGTTTCCTTCCATGCCGATTGGTTTCTGGAATGACCCCGACCAGAGTCAGTATCATGCCGCCTATTTTGAAAAATATCCGGGCGTGTGGTGGCACGGCGATTATGTGGCGTTGACGGAAAGCGGTGGAATGATTATTTATGGCCGTTCGGATGCGGTGCTCAACCCTGGCGGCATCCGAATTGGTACGGCTGAAATTTACCGGCAAGTGGAGCAGGTGGATGAGGTGCTGGAAAGCCTGGTGGTTGGGCAGGACATTGACGGCGATTGCCGAATTATTTTGTTTGTCATCCTGCGTAATGGGGTAATGCTATCAGATCAATTGAAAGTGAAGATCAAACAACAGATCAGGCAAAATGCCTCTCCCCATCATGTTCCAGCAGAAATCCTTCAAGTGACCGACATTCCGCGTACCAAAAGCGGTAAAACTGCCGAGCTGGCGGTACGCAATATCATTCACGGGCTTCCGGTAAAAAATCGGGATGCCCTAGCCAATCCCGAAGCGCTGGAACAGTATAAGCGTATTACGCCGTACCCAAAGGACAAATGATCTGGAAAATTCTTATGCTTGCACATCTGACCAGCCTAGATTGAATCTGCCTACAGCCTTATTTTTATTAATAACCCTATTTGACGGCTCAATGAACCGCCGCTAACTTTCGCCTCTGCTCATCCAAACCATCCCAAAATGCAGCAACGCCGTCCAGCATTTCGTTTCCGTAACGGATAAAACTGTCTTCATCGAGTTCCAGGGTGAAATACAGTTCCTCCAATTCTTCCTGGGTATGGGCGGCATGTTGGCATTCCAGTCGGTCGTGCCAGATGAAAAATCCCAAAGGCAGGTCAGTCCCATTCCGTTCATTAAACAGATGAAAGCCCTTGATTAATTGCCCCCAAAATCCGGCGGCTGCCCAGTTTTCAACGGCATAACTGGCGGCTTGGGATGCTTGATAGTTATCTCCGCCATAAAGCCGGATGAGTTCATCACAGAAAAATAAGGTAGGTTTAGTGCCGTGTTTGGGTTGGCCTATTTCAGTAAATGAAATACCGAGCTTAAGGGCAAGGTTATACAACCACTCAAAATGGCCGGCACCAAAATGAAAAGTGCCTCCCTCTACGCTCCCTTCTGTTGAGCCAAGATTTTTTCCACCGCCTGAATGGCGGGTCGATTTGAACCGCACTCCAATTTCATTTGCCAAAATTTCTTTTGATGCCCGCATACTTTCCAGCGTATCGGCATGGATCATCTTGTGCAGTTGGGCAATCAGGAATTGATTGGAAAACACCGAAAATTGGATGATAAAAGCCTTGATTTGCGCCAAGTTTTGTTCGCCATGTTCAAACCATTCCGTATAGTGATTGTCGGTAATGACACGGTGCTTTAGGAGTTCGCTATTAATACGGCGCTGAAATTTGAGGAACCGTTTAGCTTTATTGAAGGAATACTCATTTCGCCCTTCACTGAGCGCAATCAGCGATGGTGCTGTCAAACCTTCGATATGGTGTTTTTGTGCAAAACTGGCTAACAGGTCGTCTAGCATGATGCACCTCCGGTAAAAATTGCTGTTTGATCTATTGGACATAACCCCGATTCGATAAGTTTCTGGGAGTATCGGAATGTATGGGCTTCCAAAAAAATAGCAGTGAAACTTAATAGGCACGTTTGGGTCTTATTGTCGTATTGAAGACGGAGGCAGTGTAATGGACAGTGCATCAAATCCGGTCGGGACAGATGGTTTCGAATTCGTCGAATATACCGCACCGGATACCCGTGAGTTAGAACGATTATTTACTAAAATGGGTTTTGTCGCTATCGCAAAACACCGTTCCAAGGATGTGGTGCTTTATCGGCAGGGGCAAATCAATTTTATCATCAACCATGAGCCGGACAGTTTCGCCCAGGCTTTTGCAAAAGTGCATGGCCCGTCTATATGTGCGTTTGCAATCAGGGTTAAAGATGCCGCCCAATGTTTCAACCGTGCCATCAATTTAGGAGCCCAACCCTATCAAGGCCATATCGGGCCGATGGAACTCAACATTCCGGCAATCCGGGGCATAGGCCGCAGCCTTATTTATCTGGTGGATCGCTATGGTGAAGAGCATTCCATTTATGATGTCGATTTCATACCGCTGGACGGTGTGAATCCACGACCTGTCGGCGTTGGGCTGACCGCCATCGACCACTTGACCCATAATGTTTACCATGGTGGCATGGACAAATGGGCAGAATTTTACCAATGGCTGTTCAATTTTCGTGAAATCCGTTATTTTGATATCCAAGGTAAGGTTACTGGATTGAAATCCCGCGCCATGACCAGCCCTTGCGGCAAAATCCGCATCCCGATCAATGAGCCGACCGATTCCAAATCGCAAATCCAGGAATATCTGGACGTGTACCACGGCGAAGGTATCCAGCACATTGCCCTGGCTACCGAGGACATCTACGCCTCCGTAGAACAATTGCGGGCTAACGGTGTCCAGTTTATGGACGTTCCCGATACTTACTATGACACAATCAACGAAAGGATACCCGGTCATCACGAAGCACTGGAGCGCTTGCGTAACGACAGGATATTGATCGACGGCGACCCCGCCGTCAGTACTGGACTGTTACTGCAAATATTTACCAATACCGTGATCGGCCCCATATTTTTTGAGATTATCCAACGCAAAGGCAATGAAGGCTTCGGCGAAGGGAATTTTCAAGCACTTTTTGAGGCTATCGAGCGCGACCAGATCAAACGGGGAGTGATTTGATGCCCTGGATCAATATACCCAAGGTGGAAGGTAACGCATCACGGCAGGCGCATACCGATCTCCCTGCGGGTACTTATGAACGGGAATTAGGCAAAGAAGGCTTTTATGGGCCTTCTACCCAGATGTATCACCGTCACCCGCCAACATCTTGGTTAACAGTTGAGGGCTTGTTGAAACCCCGCGCTTTTGACACAAAAAAATTGGTATATTCAGGAAACTGTCCTTGGGATGCGCCCTTGCTGTTCAGCAACGCCAACACACAAATTCGCTTTATGAAGTTGGAAAACGACATGGATCATCTGGTGAGGAATGCCGACGGCGATGAATTGGTTTTCGTGCATCAAGGCTCTGGCGAACTGTACTGCGATTACGGTCATTTAGTGTTTAGCGAGGGCGATTATGTCATGTTGCCTCGCGGGACGATGTGGCGTATCTGTGTGCAGGAATCCGTTAGTGCTTTGTTGGTTGAGTCGACTAACGACAGCTACCGCTTACCGGAAAAAGGGCTGGTTGGCAATCAGGCGATTTTCGATCCGGCTATTTTGGACGTACCGAAGATTGATGACGCATTCATCGCCCAGCAAAATGAAGCACAATGGCAGGTGGTAGTCAAAAAAGGAAACCAATTGAGCACGATCGCCTATCCATTCAATCCACTGGATGCCGTGGGCTGGCATGGCACGTTGATGCCGGTACGCCTTAACTGGCGCGATATCAGGCCGTTGATGAGCCACCGCTACCATGTGCCGCCTTCAGCCCATACCACTTTTACTTCCAGCCGTTTTGTCGTATGCACTTTCGTGCCACGGCCTTATGAAACCGATCCTAAGGCCTTGAACGTGCCTTTTTTCCATAGCAATGACGATTATGACGAACTGATTTTTTACCATGCCGGCCAGTTTTTTTCCCGTGACCATATCGAACCGGGGATGATGACCTTGCATCCCAGTGGAATTTCTCACGGCCCGCATCCGAAAGCGCTAAAAAATGCCGAGAAAAAGCGCGGGATAATGACGGACGAGGTGGCGGTGATGATTGATGCGCGGGATACGCTGGAAATTTCCGAACAGGCCAAAACCATTGAGTGGACGGGTTATGTGGATTCTTGGAAATGAAACTGGCCACCCTTAAGACAGGTGACCGAGATGGAATTCTCGTGGTCGTCAACCGCGAACTAACCAAAGCGAAACTTGTTCCCACTATCGCATTGACGCTGCAAGCGGCACTGGACAACTGGAGCGAAGTTGAACACGAATTGCGAGAAGCTTATAGGCAAATTAACGAAAGCAAAGGCGAATTTATCCCTTTCGATTCATATAAGGTGACTGCGCCATTACCTAGGGCTTACCAATGGCTGGACGGTAGTGCTTATTTAAGCCATGTTGAAAGGGTGCGGAAAGCGCGCGGCGCAGAAATGCCGGAAAACTTATACAGCGACCCATTAATGTATCAGGGTGCATCGGATAACATGCTCGGCGCTTGTGATCCTATAGAAGTCGCCAGTGAAGCGTGGGGCATCGATTTTGAAGCCGAAGTCGGCGTGATTACCGATGATGTGGAATATGGGGTTTCCATTAACGATGCCGGTTCCCATATCAAGCTGATTGTCTTGATTAACGACGTTTCACTGAGAAACCTGATTCCTGATGAACTGGCTAAAGGCTTTGGTTTCCTGCACGGCAAACCCGCTAGCGCATTTTCACCCGTTGCAGTCACTCCCGATGAATTGGGTGCGGCTTGGGAAAATACGAAATTACACTTACCCTTAACTGTCGCTTGGAACGGCCAGTTATTTGGCGAAGCAAATGCTGGCGAGGATATGCAATTCAGTTTTGCCAAGTTGATCCATCATGCCGCTAAGTCCCGAAAATTGGCTGCCGGGACGATTATCGGTTCTGGTACAGTCAGTAATGTTGATTCAACTACGGGTTATTCCTGCATCGTCGAAAAACGGGTCGTTGAAATCATCGAAACCGGTGTGGCCATCACCGAATTTATGCGTTTCGGCGATAAAATCCGGATAGAAATGCTGGACGGGCAGGGGGATTCAATCTTCGGCGCGATTGAACAGGAGGTCAAGCCATGCCGATAATCCTGTACAGTTATTTCAGGAGTTCCGCCGCGTATCGGGTACGCATTGCGTTGAACCTGAAAAATATTGGCTATGAAATTCGCCCCGTACACTTGCTCAAGAACGGCGGCGAACAATTCAAGGCCGATTACTTGGCGCTTAATCCACAGGGACGAGTGCCCGTCCTGGTGGTGGAAAATACGGTATTGTCCCAGTCGTCCGCGATTATCGAGTATCTGGAAGAAGTCTACCCGACTCCGCCGTTGCTGCCCGCCAATGCCATAGAGCGCGCTTATGTCCGCTCATTGGCTCAAATCATTGCCTGTGACATTCATCCGCTCAATAATTTGCGGGTGCTGAATTATTTAAATGACTTAGTACAAACTGACTTTCAACTGTCTTGGTATAGCCATTGGATACACGAAGGATTTTCCGCTATTGAGCAACTGCTGCTAAAAAATAATTCCTGGGGACGATTTTGCCATGGCGATGCGCCCGGTATGGCCGATGCCTTTTTGATACCACAAGTCTATAATGCCTTCCGTTTTGGGTGCGAAATGAACAATTTTCCACTGATTAGTGCTATTTATGAAAATTGTATGCAAGAAGCTGCTTTTTCCAATGCCGCACCCGACAACCAACCTGATGCCGAAACATAATTTTATCGGCTAAGGTGATGTTATACAGGGCCTTTAAAGTGCCAGTCCTATGTGGCTACTATTCTGCTTGTGTTCTCCTAAATTATCGATCAGCACCATAATATTGGCGTAGTATTAGGCAAATCCGGCTGGATTCCATTCATCCATCATCTTCTGGCGCGCCGCATCCAGGCGAACCGACATCAATGCGGCAAATTTCTTTAGCAGTTCATAGCCGAATTTCGGCTCCTTCTCGCATCGCGCCAGTATGGTAGTGCCGTCGAACATAAGCAATTCGGAGTCCTCTTCTGGCATGGCTTGAAAGTTCCATTTATAAGGCGATATCAGCCAAGACCAGCCCAAAACCTGGTCTTTACCCAACGTCTGGATCTCCAAACTAGGCCCGATTATCGCCGGCATTTGTATGGCAATGCGACCGTTACGGACAACATAAAACTTATCAGCGTTTTCGCCTTGCTGAAACAGGATTTGTCCTTTTTTTATGGCAAATTCACTCGAATACTCACATAGATATTTGAGTGTTTCCTCACTAAGCCCAGAAAAAAACTCGTGAGCCGACAGGTACTCCACAATAAGTTGATTGCCCATTTTAAACCTCCCCTAAGCAATGTTTACGAAGGCTTTAATATTATTTTCATCATACTCTCCTCATTAATAATTAAAATGTCTATAACATTCGGATGAAAAACCACGTCCTTCCAGATTTAAAACCAAAGGATGACATACCGGATGTATTAAATATAATTAGTAACAATAAATAATTTGGCACGCTAATAAATCAATGCCGGTTATATGACCTATAAGATGTCGTAAAATTCCTTGGTGCTTGTTTGAATTTTTTCCAGTCAGCATCGTGCCGTTTTTAAAGATCATATCGCTCATTGAAATTTAAGTCGGACTTCGTAGAAACTTATGCCCTTTCGGTCAATTGTGTCAATTGATACAGGTGGAAAACTTTATATTGGTCAGCGTTGTCTTAGGGACGTTTATCCAGTAAATCAAGCTTCTTCTACCTTACTACGCGCTGTTTTGTTAAACAGAACTTTTGGGTGGTTCGTTACAGTAGATATGAGAACACTTTTTACCTTGCTGATTAGCCTGTTGATAGTCGGTTGTAAACCGGGGTCTTACCCGTCCGAAGCGGATAGGAATCCCGCAGAATTACACGATCAATATTTTCTCACTGAAGATGGCTCATATCTCCCATTACGTCGCTGGTTACCCACTGTTGGAACAGTCAAGGCAGTCATTATCGGTTTACATGGCTTTAATGATTACAGCCATTTCTTTCATCAGCCCGCTGAATATTTCAGCAAACGGGGTATCGCTTGCTTTGCTTATGACCAGCGTGGATTCGGCGCATCGCTGCGTAGGGGGTATTGGGCAGGTACGGAAACTTATACCAAGGATTTACAGAGTTTTGTCCGGTTGATAAAACAAAAATACCCGGGAGTGCCCATATACTTATTGGGTGAAAGTATGGGTGGCGCCTTAGTCATTGCAGCAGCCAGAGATGCCCGGATGCCGAAGGTTGATGGGTTTATATTGGTCGCCCCTGCCGTTTGGTCTCGAGAAACCATGCCTTGGTACCAAACGGGGTTGTTATGGCTCCTAGCCCACACGGTGCCTTGGGTTGCCTTAAGTGGCGAGAGCGTTGCAGTGAAACTGTCCGATAACCGGGACATGGTGCATGCCTTGGATGATGATCCGCTAGTGCTCAGGAAGACCCGGGTTGAAGCGTTGTACGGCTTGGTCGACTTGATGGATAAAGCTTTTTATAACGCAAGCTTTATTAGCGGCAACGTCTTCTTGCTCTACGGGGAGAAAGACTACATTTTGCCGAAAGAGGCGGTATATAGCTTTATACAGCGGCTGTTTACCGGCGGCACAAAGGGAAAAACCGTTGGGTTTTACCCTGATGGTTACCATATGCTGTTACGTGACTTGCATGCACCGATGCTTTGGCGAGACATCACGGCTTGGATTGATTCTCGAGGATCAGGTCAACTGCTTTCCGGCGCTGATAAAATTGCCAAAAATAGGCTTCGCATACTGCGACCTACCGAAGAGGGTGGTTTTAACAAATCTGGCATATCAAAAGGATAGTGTTTGCCTATAATCGTTGCTTACAGCAACGTAACCACGAGACAGGGCATACCGAGGGTGGAAGCAAACACCCCGACAACAGCCAACATGACGATAAGGACTGGCCACAAGTGGATGCACCGATCATGTTTATTGTGATCGCCCTATCGTTTGCATTTGCCGGCCTGCGGCACTATCGATCATAGCCGTGTTCGATTGACAAGCAAGATCCTATGTTCTATCGTTTGAACGGATATGCCATTCCGAAACAAGACGGTTCCCCATTCCACTAAAGGAGAAAATCAATGCCTATCAATATTAATGGCAACATCAGCGATGCGTTGAGCCAAGATCCTTATTACGTCGTTATTTCCAGCAAGGATGTAGAACTCGACGAGCAGGCAAAAATAAGTTTCGATGTTCTCAAAGGAAGTTTTCGAAAACTGGAACGACAACCCGGAGATGGGGTTAAACGAGGGTTCGGCTTTTGTGAATTCAGCTATGATGATGGGACATTCCAACTCAAGGAAAAAACCGGTTTATACAAACAGATGCCCTCTTTGCCTATAGAGGTGTTGAGTCAGGACTTCCTCGATGGGAATTCTACGAAGAGCCTGGGAAATAGCTTTCTCGATGACATCATTCAAAGCACCGCTAAGCACTTACCGACAGGTATCGATACCGCCTATGTCATCAAACTCATGATGGCTGGCTATGACGTGTACATGGAAGAATTTCCTGTGCACCGGGATATGGTTGATTATACCGTTACTTATCTCATCGACAAGGTCGATGTTGCAGGAGGAGTTTTAAGGTTGCACAAAGAAAAGAAAGAGGGAACGGTTTTTAAGGAGATCGATATGACAAACCCAATGGATGGCTTGTTCTTCCGGGATGATAAAATGTTTCACAGTGTCACGGAGTTGAACATCACCCAGGAAGGCGGCCATCGCGACATCATCATATTGGGGTTCAAGGGGTGAGCCAAAGAGGGCCATTACCCCCTGTCAATCGGCCCGACCCCGTAAACATCGCGGTGACCGTCAATGAACGCCGTCATCGCTTGGGCGGATGGTCGAACTCCGCCTAGCCGAAAACAGCGCAAACAGGAAAATATCGTACATTGGCATTGAGCTTTCCCGTCGGTGTCTAAAATACCTGTACGGAGTGAAAATATCATAAAAATAAACCATTTATATATGCTTATCGTGCGATTAGTTTGCCAAATCATATTCTTTTTTTGCTTGTTCTTTATGGTTGTCTAGCCATTTAGCTAGGTTTTCTATGACCACGACGCGTATTGAAACATTAAAGTCACCCCGCTTATTTTAACTTAACAATGGCAGTCCTTGGGACTGCTAACAGCGGTCAAGCCCACCGCTTTGCGGGGGCGATATGACTTATTAGAATCATGAAGTTAATGCCATTTTATGGGTTTTTTACATGATTCCTGGCCTACCCTCATCAGCAGCCGCTAGGACAGCCGCAAGACCGATGATCGGTATATAGGCGAGTACTTCGCGGTCATCGCCAGGGCGTTTGAGCAATAGGCGCTGCAAGAAAAGCAAGGGTTTGGGCATGTCGGTAAACGATGCCCCGTTCTGCATCCTGTAAAAGGGATATAATGCGGTCAGTCATAATTATGGTCTTGAAAAGGATAAGATGTTTTTTGAAATCTTAGTAAGTTTCTTATAAGCTATCCTCTTTATTGTTTATGTGAGTTAACAATGCCTTACCTTAAGCTAAATACGAACGTGACTATCACTGACCAGCAATCACCCAAATTGTTAAGCGACCTGTCTAAATTGATGGCACAGGAAACGGGAAAGCCGGAACGCTATGTCTTAGTCGAACTGGTGGAAAACAAGGCAATGCTGTTCGCTGGTACGGGCGGATCGATAGCCTACTTGGAATGCAAAAGCATAGGGTTGAGTGCAAGCCAGGCAAAATCAATCTCTGCGGCAGTAAGCAAGCTATTGAAAGAAAGCCTGCAAGTGGATGGTGACCGCATTTATATCGAGTTTAGCAACTGCCCAGGAGAGTTCTGGGGTTGGAATGGCTCGACATTCGGATAGTGTCGATATGACAGTTGCTTGAATGGCAATCGATTTGATAGAAAGACTTATCTGCTTCAAGCCTAGTTATGCCGAATCAAAACGGGAAATCGGCTTTGCGTAAACTGTCATATAATCTTCAAAAATCGGTCACGTTCTTGTCATAAAAAAGCATTAACCTGCATCTTTGAATTCTAAATCGTTGGTGGACTCTTGGGGAGTGGTTACGTCAAAATTGTAGCCGGTCAAACCAAGACAAACCCTTGGGAGGACGAGATGAAACTGCTTTATGCGATTCACAAATACGATGTTTTTATGTTCTCCTGGCTGATTAACGCCAGTATCCATAATACGTTGGCCAAGGTTTCCCGCTATGTTTCGCGGACGGGCGACGGTGGGCTATATGTTTTGGTTATGGCTTTGCAATATTGGGAATATGGTTCACAAAATCTGTTGCTGCAATCTGTTTTATTGGCTTTCGCTATTGAAAGGCCAGTCTATTTTGTCTTAAAAAATGGCTTCAAGCGTAACCGTCCCGAAGCCGCCTTAAAAAATTTCCATAGTTTTATCAGGCCTTCAGATAAGTTCTCTTTCCCATCTGGGCACACTTCCGCTGCCTTTGTGATGGCGGTTTTGCTGGGTCATTTTTTCCCCCTTCTATTGATACCGCTTTGCTGCTGGGCAGGCTTGGTCGGTTTTTCCCGTGTGGCATTAGGCGTGCATTTCCCCACCGATATTTTGGTGGGCTGTGCTATGGGTGTTACAATCGCGCTCTTTAGTATCGGTCAAATAACTTAATTAATGCGACTATTTTATGGCGTTCAAGGTACCGGCAACGGTCACATAACCCGTGCCAGGGTCATGGCAAAAGAACTGTTCAAGGCAGGCATTGAAGTTGATTTCCAGTTTACGGGCCGTGCCTTTGACAAATATTTTGACATGGATATTTTTAATGGCTATCAATTGCGTCACGGACTGACGTTTTCCTTTAATAAAGGGCAAGTCAGCTATATAAAATCACTGTTGACTTCCAAGCCAATTACTTTCATCAAGGAAGTCAAAGAACTTGATTTAAAAGGTTATGACTTGGTTATCAGCGATTTTGAACCGGTTACCGCCTGGGCCGCCAAATCCCAAGGCATACGTGTGTTGGGAATCGGGCATCAATACGCATTCAACCATAAAATTCCTCGGGAAGGTTCTGACCCAATAGCCGATTTAGTGATGAAATACTACGCGCCTGTGGACATCGGTGTGGGTTTGCATTGGCATCATTTCGGGCAACCCGTGCTCCCGCCCGTGATCGAAACAAAAGAACTGTCGAAAAAAATCAACAAAAAAAAAATCATTGTGTATCTTCCCTTTGAAGATACTAAGATAGTCATTGACCATTTGATACCTTTTAAGAACTTTGAGTTCCACATCTACACGGCGGATATTGTGCCGTCCCCGTCTGATTTTGTTGTTTGCAAGCCGTTGTCGCGGGAAGGTTTTCAACAAGACCTCGTTGATTGCGCTGGCATCATCAGTAATGCCGGATTTGAGCTTGCCAGTGAGGCCTTGCAGATGGGGATAAAAATTCTCGCAAAGCCGTTACATGCCCAAATGGAACAAATCTCGAATGCTGCGGCATTGCACCAGCTAGGCTATGGGCAAGTCATGCATGACTTGGATGTTGCGGCAATTGACCACTGGCTACACAATGCCAATGCCATCCAGGTCAGCTATCCCAATACCGCAAGGAATTTGGTCGAGTGGATACAAAATGGCATGCCTGAGATGACTGCCGATTATGTCGAGGGTATTTGGAATACGGTAGATATTAAGCATATCCACAATTAGAGGTATTCAAGCCAACCGTGTAACTGAGGCCCTGCCCAAACCCTCGTGATTCTTTTAAACTCTTTTTAATCATTGGGTTGTATAAATATCTACCTATATAATCCAACCATATCCCACAGTAGTTGTGGGCATCCGCTTTAAAAAATAATTCGAATTGTTCCTCTTGTCCCCGCAGTACAAAGCTCCGGCATCGACCAAGTGAACTAGGTCGAGACCTTAGCGCAAACAGTCTCATTGTTCCGCCTCGATTCTCGATTCCGGTATCCGTTTACCTGTGCAACGTCGTCCCCTCCGGCCTTTCTGTGCTCAAGCCCAAACCTGCGCCTCAACTGAAAGCAAGCGTCGCAAGCTCACCGCGCAAATAGGAAGATGACGCGTGGGTTGAATTTTAGGTTGCAGGTGGCTCTTTACAGACCGTAGTAATATACGGCATGATGAAGTAGCTCGCCGAAACTGCCTCTCTTTAGGTAACCGAACCTATCAACCTCTGTGACTGCCCGAAGGCGGTTTCCACGCTACAAGCTTTATGCCCATACTGGATGTTTGCAAGGCGCTTCATCTGACCGGGTCTATCCTCGTGATGGCAAGTATGCACTATATTATATAAATTGGGCTGCTCGCTAAACGTAACATGATTAACGGAGGGACGAATGTCAACCTGGCTTAATGAATTATTAGCCAACACTAACAGCTTTATGCCGCACGGGGCTTGTTATCTCTGGCTACCTTCAATGTTGTGGTTGCATATCCTTAGCGATGCAAGCATTGCGACCGCTTATTTTTCCATCACATTTGCGTTGTTGTATTTCGTCCATAAACGAACTGACCTGGCTTACCGTTGGGTGTTTGCGTTGTTTGGTATGTTCATCCTTTTATGCGGCGCCACCCATTTAATGAGCATCTGGACAATTTGGCATCCGGATTATTGGCTGGATGGGCTAGTCAAATTTGCCGCAGCGCTCGTATCGCTTGTGACCGCCGCACTAATTTGGCCGTTGATCCCAAAACTATTGCAACTGCCTAGCCCTAACGAATTGAAAACAAACGAAACCTATCTTCGTGCCATCTTCAATGCTACGCCGGACGCTATGTTAATCAGCAACGACCAGGGCATCATTACCATGGTCAACCGGCAGGCTGAGACATTGTTGGGCTATAAGGGTGATGAATTGATGGGGGAATCGATAGAGGTTTTACTGCCTGAATATTTTCGTGGTGACCAAGCTGCCCTAAGGCAACAAATGCCCAAAGCACCTTTTAACAGGACAATGGGGACAGGGCGGGTGGTGCTGTGGCAAAAAAAAGACAACAATGAAATTGATGTCGACATCAGTTTTAGTCCCATCCAAACTGAACAAGGCCTTTTTATGGCCAGCGCCTTGCGCGATGTCACCCTTCAAAAGCAAGCAGAGGCTGCGTTACACGCAAGTGAGGAGCGTTTTCGCAGGGTAGCCAACAACGCATCCATTTTAATTTGGATTACCGATGAAAATGGGGATTCCACTTTCGTCAATCAATCCTGGCGGGATTTAACGGGGCTAGAAGTCACACACATGGTTTATGGAGAGTGGATTAAGTTGGTACACCCAGATGACAGGGGTTCGGCTTTCGTGCGGTTTTATCAAGACACCCAATGCAAGGAACCCATTAAAACTGAATACCGTATCTATGGTGCGGACGGGTCATGGCACTGGATTTTGGACAAAGCGATACCCACCTTTAATGATGGCGGTAAATTTACCGGTTACATCGGCTCGGCGATAGACATCACTGAGCGCAAACAAGCAGAGATCCAGCTTCGTATCGCCGCCACCGCTTTCGAGACCCAGGAGGCAATGGTTATCACCGATGCCGACCGTATCATAATGCAGGTCAACAAGGCTTTCACTGAATCTACCGACTACACGGCAGATGAAACGGTGGGCCAACACATGGACATGCTCAAATCAGGGCAACATGATGAGGCCTTTTATACCGTAATGTGGGAGAGTGTCGAGCACACCGGCTCATGGCAAGGCGAAATTTGGGAGCGGCGCAAAAATGGTGAAATTTATCCCAATTGGTTAGTTATCACGTCGGCGAAAGGGCACAATGGCGTCGTTTCCCATTATGTTTGCACCCATATCGATATCACTGAGCGTAAGTTAGCCGAAGAAAAGATAAAAAAACTGGCCTTCTTTGATCCGCTTACCCAGCTTCCCAACCGTCGGCTGTTGATGGAGCGGCTAAAATATGGCATCGAGCTAGCCCGGCGAGAAGGCAGGCAACTGGCCATGCTGATGCTCGACCTTGATCGTTTTAAAGCCGTCAACGATAGTTATGGCCATCAGGCGGGTGACCAGTTACTGCAACTGGTTGCAGTAAGGCTTAAAACTCGGCTGCGTGCTGTCGACACGATTGCCCGTTGGGGTGGCGATGAATTTATCGTGTTGCTGGAAAACATTACCCATCCGGACGATGCTGGGCGGATCGCTGAAGAAATCCACGCCGAACTAACCAAACCTTTCCAGCTCCTCCAAAGTGACGATGTGCGGATTGGCGCCAGCATTGGTATCTGCCTGTACCCACAACACGCAGACAACGCTGAACTATTGCTGGATTACGTTGACGCTGCATTGTATCTTTCCAAAGATCAGGGGCGTGGTGGCATTGCCTATTTTTCGGAGGAGATCACCCGTGCCATCCGCGAGCGGATTGCGCTGGAGGCCCGCTTGCGTAGGGCGATTGGGCACCAGGAACTGCGCGTGTACTACCAACCACAAATTGATATTGCCAGTGGCCGTATGGTAGGGGCCGAGGCCTTGGTGCGCTGGCAAGACCCTGATGAGGGGCTAATCCCACCCTCCCTTTTTATTCCGATTGCCGAAGAATCCAGTTTGATTGTAAAGATTGGCGAGTGGGTGCTACGGGAAACCTGTCGCCAAGGTCGGCTGTGGCTAGATATGGGGTTGCCACCGATGACCTTGGCGGTCAATGTTTCCCCACACCAATTCCGGCGCAGCGACATTAATGCTTTAGTCGCTACGGTACTGGCTGAAACCGGTTTTCCAGCCGGACAACTGGAATTGGAAATAACCGAAAGCGGGTTGATGGCGAACCAGGACAATGCCACTAACATCCTCAACAACCTCCATGCCCAAGGCGTCCGCCTTGCCATTGACGACTTCGGCACCGGTTATTCATCGCTGGCTTACCTGAAGCATTTCCCCCTGGATGTGCTGAAAATTGACAAAAGTTTTATCGACGAAATTCCCCATAACAAAGATGACATGGAAATTGCAGCCACCATTGTGGCGATGGGGCATACCTTAGGGTTTAAAGTGTTGGCGGAAGGCGTGGAAACACCGGAGCAATTGGCGTTCTTACAGAAAGCCGGTTGCGATGTGTATCAGGGCTATATCAAAAGTCGCCCCATACCAGCAGAAGAATTTGCCGAGTTATTGCTTGAGCAACAGGGAGATGGGTAACGGAATGGGAATACCCGCTAAGACTAGATATTGAGTCGATGAAATAGGGTATGCAACGTAGAAGAACAGTTCGTACAATTGGCCGAAATGGATGACGTTGGTGGGATTGGTCGTGTGCAAAGATTGTGAAAGTCTAGCTATATGCAAAAAACGATAGACTTGGTCGTTATCTAGTTTAAACCTTCAAAGTAGCCCCCTTGCTTGACAGTATTTCACCTGCGATGCATAGAATGTCGGCTTCAAGCTCAAAATCCCGTCCCACTTGGGGATTTGATCACGATCAGTATCTTCGAGTACTTGCTCCATTGCGTTACTGGTTTCTTTTTGGGTCACTCGGGCTCAAAGGTTACGTCCTTAACAGAGTGTCAGCTAGCCCGAGGCAAGCTCAAAAGAAAAATATTTGTCATATTTTGGACTAGAATAGAATGCTGACTTTTTCAATTCTTGTTTCTTTCAATGGCCCAGTCATTTAAACCTCTTCTTAATTAGGTCACTCATCTAAATATGGGTAACATGCTCCGCTTTCTGCCAACGCCACCAGAAGCCGACGTTTACATCGGCTCTTACAGCCCAATATTGGTTATCGTCTCCGTGCTTCTCGCTATTCTCGCATCCTTTGCGGCATTAAATGCCTGCACACGCATCAAGCATTTTGATGAAGCAGCGCCCAAACTGATCTGGTCAATGATTAGCGCTGCCACTTTGGGTCTAGGCATTTGGTCGATGCATTTCATCGGTATGATGGCATTGAGGTTGCCCTGCGTTATCCACTACGATTTGGCCATAACCTTAATCTCGATGTTGCCCTCCATCTTGGCCAGTGGCGTTGCATTGGGTATTTGGCATTATAGGGTCAAAAATCTTCCACACGTCGCCAGCAGCCTCTTGCTTGGCGCAGGCATCGGAATGATGCACTATACGGGGATGACAGCCGTACGAATAGAAGGTTTCGTGGGCTATAACCCCTATCTGTTCGCATTATCGATCCTCGTGGCCGTTATACTATCCTACATCGCATTACGTGTGAGGGGCGATGAGATCCTTCTAAATAAAAAGGGCAATGCGGTCGTCGCTATCATTATGGGCGGAGCGATATCCGGCATGCATTATACCGCTATGTCTGCTGCCTACTTTGTGCGCGACCCTACTGATACATTGCCTCCTGCAGGCCTCGATAACAAAACCCTTGCTATCTGCATTATCCTCGCTACGGTGTTTATGGCCTTGGCCACATTATTTCTTGCTTCACTATCACGTAACCGGCAGGTGACAAGACAGCTACGTGATAGTGAAGAGCGCTTTAAAATTGCCATTGCTACAGGCCAGATTGGGATATGGGATTATGATCCACAAAACAATACGCTGGTCTGGGACGATACCATGTTTGCTTTGTATAGGGTTCGGAAGGACGATTTTTCGGGGGCTTATGATGCTTGGTCGACACGCTTGCATCCCGAGGACAAGGCGGCAACCGAGGCGGCGTTGCAAGATGCCATTGCCGGTATTAAAGAATACAATACCGAGTTTCGTATAATCTTGCCAGACGGGGATATAGGCTACATCAAAGGGAATGCCCAGGTCATCAAGGATCAGGCCGGTAAGGTGATACGGTTGATTGGCACTAATTGGGACAACAGCGACTATGCCCTGACCCAACAAAAACTAAATTTTGCCTTTGCCGGTATCAATAAAAGCAGGAATGCTTTCTTCTGGATTAATAGCCATGGACAGGTGGTCGATATCAATGATTGTGCCTGCGAAAGCCTTGGCTATAGCCGTGAGGAACTTATTGACCAGAATATCTGGTTTTTTGACTCCAATTTTTCTGCCGAATCTTGGCCCGAACAATGGGAAGATAAAAAGAAGAAGCTATCCCACACGTTTGAATCGTGCCATCGGCGTAAGGATGGGTCGATTATTCCGGTAGAGATTACCGCCAACTACATCATTGTCGACAAAAAAGAATACTGTTTTTTCTATAGCCACAATATCAGCAAGCGGAAATCAAACGAAGAACAAATTAAACAACTGGCCTTCTATGACCCACTGACCCAACTCCCCAACCGTCGGTTGCTGCTGGAGCGGCTAATCCACGCTATCGAAAAGGCGGAGCGTGACCACACACATCTGGCACTGCTAATGTTCGACCTGGATCGTTTCAAGGCCGTCAACGACAGCCTGGGACACCGGATGGGAGATGAGTTGCTGCAACAAGTTGCGGCACGCATGAAATCAATATTACGCAAAGTCGATACCGTAGCCCGTGTGAATAGTATGGTGGCTCGTTGGGGCGGGGATGAGTTTGTCATACTGCTTGAAGACATTACCCTAACTGACAATGCCGCATTGGTGAGCAATAAGGTTATCGCGGCTTTATCTAAACCTTTCCAACTCACCCAATGTGACGAAGTGCGAATTGGCGTCAGCATTGGTATCGCCCTGTATCCAGAGCATGGGGACAACGCTGAAATATTATTGGATCGTGCAGATGCCGCATTGTATCGCGCCAAAGATCTGGGACGCGGCTGTTTTGCTTATTTTTCCGAAGACCTCMCGGTTGCTGTCCGTGAGCGTATCGCATTGGAAGCACGGCTACGCAAAGCCATTGAGCAACAGGAATTACGTGTATTCTACCAACCGCAAATAGACATTGCCAGTGAACGTATTGTTGGGGCAGAGGCGCTCGTGCGATGGCAAGATCCTATTGAAGGATTAATCCCTCCTTTCCGATTTATCCCTATTGCCGAAGAAACCAACCTGATTGTAGACATAGGCGAATGGGTGCTGCGCGAAACCTGTAACCAAGGCCGTAAATGGCTTGATATGGGATTGCCATCGTTGACACTGGCGGTTAATGTTTCCCCGCAGCAATTCCGCCGCAGCGATATTACCGCCTTAGTTGCGCTGGTGCTGGCCGAAACCGGCTTTCCGGCAGGACAATTGGAGCTGGAAATAACGGAAAGCGGATTGATGGAGAATAAGGATAACGCAACGGCTATTCTCAATAAACTTCATGCCCAGGGCGTTCGGCTCGCTATTGATGACTTCGGTACAGGTTATTCGTCACTGGCTCATCTAAAGCATTTCCCATTGGATGTACTTAAAATCGACAAGAGTTTTATCGACGAGATCCCTCATAATAAAGACGATATGGAAATTGCCTCTACCATTGTAGCGATGGGGCATATCTTAGGTTTCAAAGTGTTGGCAGAAGGTGTGGAAACTCAGGAGCAGCTGGTGTTTTTGCAGAAAACCGGCTGCGATACTTACCAGGGCTATTTAAAAAGCCGCCCCATACCAGCGGACGAGTTTGTTAATTTACTGCGTGATCAACAGCGGGTTACGTAATAAAGCTACTCGGCGGCATCCATTTTATTGATGGAGATTTGGATTGCCGTCTTTGAGGACCTCGACCTCGAACTGGATGGAGTTGGATTCATCGTCAATCTCCGCTTCCATGGCCTTACCGCCAGTTTTATGTTCAGCAGCTTTGATCGCTTCGGATAACGTAATTTTGGCTTGACTAAAAAGCTGTAGCTCCTTGGCTTCCTTTTCTTTCGATTCACCTGCTTGTGCCAGATTAACGGTAGTTCCAGCCATGATAACCGTGACAAATAGGGTTTTTAAAGGAATATCCTCTAAGTTAAAGTAAAGTCCAAACTTTATTTTCTATTCCTTGATAAAAACCACAAGCCCGGTTGCCACAAAGGCGAATAGGCCGGATGCCATAAAGGCCAGGGTGTAATTTCCCGCTAGGTTATGGAGGTAGCCTGCGCCGTAAGACGCTATCGCTGCGCCGACCTGGTGGGTGAAACAAATCCATCCGAATACGACCCCGACATTTTGCTTGCCGAACAAATCGGCGGTGAGTGCGGATGTGGCCGGGATGGTCGATAACCAATTAAGCCCGTAAACGACAGAAAACGCCATCAGTTGCCCGGTCGATTCGACATAGGGCAAAAGCAGCAAGGTTGCGCCCCGAAGCAGGTAATAAACCGCCAGCGGCCAGCGTTTGCCGAAGCGGTCACAGAGCCAGCCGGACAGTATCGTGCCAAAGATATCCGTAGCCCCCATCAAACCCAATGAGACCGCCATCGTCATTTCGGGGAAGCCATGTTCGATGCCGTGGGTGATTAAATGGGTCTGGAACAGCCCCGAGGTGGTCAGGCCGCAGATGCCGAAGCTGGAGGCCAGTAACCAGAATTGCGGGTTAGCTATTGCTTTACGCATCGGGTTTGGGTCAGGGCTAAGGGTTGTATCCGTATGCCCGTTTGCGCCGTAAGGTCTTATCCCCTTTAAACCGGGGCTATCGGCCATTAGCCATATCACCAAAGGTAATACAACCAATGCTAGCAGTGCCACAATAAATAAGGTCGTCGTCCGCCATCCTTCGAGGATATTCAGCTTCATGAGGACTGGCGTAAATATCAATTGCCCGGACGAAAACGCCGCGCCCAATATCCCCAAAGCCAACCCACGGCGTTCATGAAACCAGCGGTTAACCACCGCAGAACCCATGATCATCGAAGTCCCGCCCGAACCTGCGCCGATGACGACCCCCCAAAGCAGGTACAATTGCCAAGGTTGTTGCATCAGGACACTGCCGCCTGCCCCCAATGTCACCATGACAATCATCAGGATAGTGATGGCTTTTACACCATACACATCCATCAACCGACCCAAGAACGGCCCTGCAAGCCCGAACAAAAACAGGTTGACCGAAACCGCACCGCTGATGGTTTCCCTGTCCCAGTGAAATTCATGCTCCAGGGACAACATGATGATGCCGGGGATAGAGCGAAGGGCAGAAGCGACGAACAGGCAAGCGAAGGTTACAGCGAGAATAACCCAGGCAAAGTGGATACCTGATCGGTTAATAGTCGTCATCTCTATTATGCTCCTTGCAACGGCTAATAAACCTGGGTTATGGAATTGCCCTAATTAAGGCGTAAGGATGACGCTTTCGGCGGTGTTTTCTATCGTTCCCACGCTCTGCGTCACTGCCATTAAGTTAAGCCCTATTTGTCTCAAAAGCACAGTTTTTTCTGCCGTTTATGGAAACTCAGCAACGAGCGGGCCGAAC